>JBEDEY010000246.1:0-4957 GCA_041175425.1 Bacteroidota bacterium
GTTTTATAACGGGTGATAAAACTTTTAACATTTCTTTTTTAAATGAAGCTATTTTTATAAGAAGGACTACACAGTAATTTTTTCCTTCTTTTACTTTTTTGAATTGCCCCCAAAAAAAAAGCCTTCCATCCGAAACCAGTCCCTTTAGGTTATAACCCGCATGGAATCGTTTCGGAAAGAAGGCTTTTTATTCTACTAAACCTCCTCAATCGAAGAGTTCTGCCAATTTGGCCTCGAGGCTTGGTCCTCTCAAATCCTTGGCAATGATTTTACCATCTGGATCAATCAAGTAAGTAGCAGGAATGGCTTGAATTTGATACAGTTCTGCAGCAGCAGAATTGAAGTACTGCAAATCAGAAACCTGTGTCCAGGTCAATTTGTCGTCTGCAATCGCTTTGACCCAGTCCTCTCGAGTTCGATCCAAGGAAACTCCAAAAACTTCGAATCCCTTTGCATTGTATTGGGAATACAGGCGAACGACATTTGGATTTTCCTGTCGACAAGGCTTGCACCAAGCCGCCCAAAAATCAATCAGCACATACTTACCTCTCAAATCGGATAATTTGGTGGTTTTTCCACTTGGATCAGGAAGAACAATATCAGGAGCAACCTGCCCCACCGCCAATGCTCTCAATTCATCCAGCTGCTGCTTCATTTGTAAAATTGCAATGGTACCCGGATAGTTTTCGTTCAACTTGGTGATCAAGGCATCAATAAATGGGAAATCATTTTGTGGATTTAGAAGACCAATTGCCGCCAAAGAAGCAAAAGAATTGCCCATGCTCTCAATCATCTCTTTCACACTTACTACTTGCTGGGATTCCAAGGACATGGCATCTAGTTGGACTTGCCGAATCACCTCTGCATTGTTTTTACTCATCGCCTCGTAGTAGCGTTCATTGAGTTGATTTACTTGAGCTTGGTATCCTTCCATAAGTTTTTCCAGCTTCAGCATTTCTTTGCTATCCTGGGAACCTTCGATTTGAAGGCTATTTGGATCCGAAAAATTGAATTTAACATCCACATTTTCTTTGAATAGCGCCAATTTGACTATACGCTGCCCATAAAGGTTCAATTCATAAAAAGTCGGATTACCAATCGAATCAAATTGGTAGGTAAAATCTCCATTAGGTTTAATTTCCAAGGTGTCCAATACCTTCGGTCTACTGTCTGTATATTGGGAAAGGACCACAACTCCAACTGGAGCATTTTGTAGGTTTCCTGTGATGACCACTTTGCCCCCTGCAGAATCTGTTTCTCCACAGGAAAACAAGGCCATGGTGGCACTCAATAAAATTCCGAACATAGATTTTTTCATAGTTTAATTCGCTAATAATTCACTGAAAATGCGGGAAGCAACTTTTGGGTCTGCCTTTCCCCCTGATTTTTTCATTAATTCACCCATAAACAATCCCAAAAGTCCTTTTTTTCCAGACTTAAACTCTTTTACCTTTTCTGGATTTTCGAGAAGAACCTCTTTTGCCAATGGGATCAGGTAGCTTGAATCACTTTCTTGGATCAAGTTGAGCCGCTGCGCAATTTCCAAGGGTGTAACTCCTGGATTAAGGATAAGTTCAGGATAAATCTTTTGGGCTGCAACCGAAAAAGAAACTTGCCCCTCCTCTACTAACTCAATAAGCTTGACAATTACCTCCACGTTCAACGGAAAATTGGCGAATGTAGCACCTGCCTCATTCACATGAGACTTCATGGGCCCCATCATCCAGTTGGAAGCTGCTTTGTAGTGTTTAGTATTGCTACAAAGCGCATCAAAAAAGAGAGCCATTTCCCTACTTTCTGTGAGTAAAGCCGCATCGTATCGCGGCAATCCATAGATCTCCCTAAATTTTCGATACAAGGCAATTGGCAGGGCAGGTAACTTTGCGCTTACCGAATCAATCCATTCCTGGGTAAGCACCAAGGGGGGTAGATCAGGCTCAGGAAAATACCGGTAATCATTCAGTTCCTCCTTGGTTCGCATACTACTTGTATAGCCTCCATCTGCATCAAAGGTGCGGGTCTCAGAAATAATGGCTGTTCCCGCTTCAAGCAAACCTACTTGACGCTCGTATTCATAATCAATGGCTCGACCCAAATTGCGAAAAGAGTTCATGTTTTTGACTTCCACTTTCTTTCCAAGCGTTTCTGTTCCACGAAGTCTAACCGATACATTGGCATCGCAGCGGAGTGAACCTTCTTCCATCGATCCATCACAAATCCCCAAATACATCACCAGCTTCCTCACTTCATTCAAAAAAGTAACTGCCTCCTCTGAAGATCGAAGGCAAGGCTCAGTCACAATTTCAATCAGAGCCGTTCCTGCTCGATTAAAATCCACCCAACTTTCTTCCTTTCCAGGAGCATGAATCAATTTGCCAGCGTCCTCTTCCAAATGAATCCGATTCAGCTGAACAGCTATTTCAGTTCCATCTTCCAAAAGAAGTGGTACTTTGCCCCCTAGGCAAATCGGCTCCTTGTCTTGCGTGATTTGGTAGCCCTTGGGTAGGTCTGGATAAAAATAATTCTTCCGATCAAAACTTGAGTGCCGGCTGATCGTGCACTCACAGGCCAAACCCATACGAACAGCAAATTCAACTGCTCGCATATTGAGCTTGGGAAGTGTGCCAGGATGCCCCAAAGAAATTACAGAAACTTGGGTATTGGGATCTGCCCCGAAGCCTATCGCATCTTCAGCAAATAATTTACTGGAAGTTGCAAGCTGCGCATGAACTTCCAGCCCAACCACCAATTGGTACTTATCTGCTAGTTCTTTGGACAACATGGCGCTACTACTTTCAATTACAATAAAATGGACTTCGCTTTGGCAACCACCTGGGGCAAACCAGCAAGGTCCTTCCCTCCAGCTGTTGCAAAGAAGGGCTGCCCTCCTCCTCCACCTTGGATTTCTTTGGCAAGTTCGCGAACGAGATTTCCTGCGTGCAAGCCGGTGCTCTCCAACAAGGATTCATCAATAAAAACCGCAACTTGAGGCTTATCCTCTATAGTAGCCGCCAACACGATACAGGCATTAGCCACCTCATTTTTCAATTCATACACCAACTTCTTCAAAAAGTCTGCATTGGGAAGTGTCACAGCAGCAATCAATACCTGCATGGCATCTTTTTGCACAAACTGTCCCTTTAGTTGCTCCTTGATGCCCGCGGACTTTTCCAATTGCAACTGCTCCAATTCTTTTCTCAAGTCGTTTCGCTCTTGAACCAAGGATTCAACTGCCTTAACAAGATCTCTTGGATTCTTTAGCAGCTCCTGGATTTCCTTCACCAAGGCTTCCTGCTCACGCAAATATTGCTCAGCAGCTGTGGAAGTGATCGCTTCAATACGACGAACTCCAGAGGAAATGGATCCTTCACTACTGATTTTGAATAATCCGATTTGGCTCGTTTGGGATACGTGGGTACCTCCACAAAGTTCAACCGAAAAGTCTTGGTCAAACGTAATCACACGAACAAAATCACCGTATTTCTCACCAAATAAGGCAGTTGCGCCCAGCTTTTTAGCGTCTTCAATAGGCACATTGCGCTGCTCGATCAAGGAGATATTTTCACGCACTTTGGCATTGACAATGGCCTCAACTTGCGCTATTTCTTCTTCGGTCATTTTTCCAAAGTGCGAAAAATCAAAACGTAGCAAGTGCTCATTGACCAAGGAACCACGCTGTTGGATATGCTCCCCCAAAACGGACTTGAGTGCAGATTGAAGCAGGTGCGTAGCAGTATGGTTGTTCATGGTCAACTGACGCTTCTCTCGATCCACCACTGCAAAAAACTGCGCTTCAGGATGCTGAGGGAGTTTCTCTACAAAATGAACAATCAAGTCATTCTCTTTTTTGGTATCCAAAACACGGATTTGTTCCGCATCGGTCTTCAACCAACCCGTATCTCCAATTTGGCCTCCACTTTCTGCATAAAAAGGTGTTCGATCCAATACCAGTTGGAATCGATCTCCTTTTTTATCGGTAATGGTGCGGTATTTAACGATGTGCGAATAAGTATCCAGCATGTCGTAGCCGACAAATTCCACTCCTGAATCCTCTTGCACCATCACCCAATCTCCGGTATCCTGCTCGGAAGCAGCTCGGGAGCGGGTCTTTTGCTTTTCCATTTCTTCTGCAAAGCCTTTTTCATCGACTGAAAACCCATTTTCACGGGCGATGAGGGAAGTGAGATCTAATGGGAATCCGTAGGTATCGTACAACTCAAAGGCCGTCTTACCAGAGATCACCTGCTGATTGGTGGCTAGCAAATCTGCCTTGATGCCATCTAGCATCCGAAGTCCATTGTCTAGGGTACGCAAGAAAGAAGCTTCTTCCTCTTGAATAACCTTAGCAATAAATTCCTGCTGCGCACGAACCTCTGGAAATATGTCTCCAAAATTCTCAGCAATCAGCGGTGTCAATTCAAATAAAAATGGCTTTTGGAAACCTAAGAAGGTATATCCGTAGCGTACAGCTCTGCGCAAGATTCTACGAATCACATAGCCCGCTTTGTTGTTGGATGGGATCTGTCCATCGGCAATGGTAAAAGATATCGCTCGGATGTGATCTACAATCACCCGGAAGGCAATATCAGTCGGCTCATCTTTTCCGTAGGATTTGCCTGATTTACGCTCCAATGCAGCGATAAAAGGCATAAACAAATCGGTATCGTAGTTGGAGGATTTGTGTTGAATCGCTCGTACCAAACGCTCAAAGCCCATTCCTGTGTCCACATGCGTAGCGGGAAGTGGCTTCAAACTTCCGTCAGAAAGACGGTTGAACTGCATAAATACCAAGTTCCAGATTTCAATTACCTGCGGATGGTCGTTGTTGACAAGTTCACGTCCTGGAACCGCAGCGCGTTCAGCAGCAGTACGCAAGTCAACGTGAATTTCAGAGCAAGGACCGCAAGGACCTGTATCTCCCATTTCCCAGAAGTTATCCTTCTTGGAACCCATAATG
>JBEDEY010000247.1:0-5165 GCA_041175425.1 Bacteroidota bacterium
CAAATAGGGATATATCCTCCTGTATACGGCCGTTAAAGACAAAATAATTAAAAGTGAAACGGCGATAAAATCCTTGAGCGGCTGAACAACTTGGCGCTTTTCAAGGGCGAAGAATTGATCACTTAAACTTGCTTTCTTTTCCTCTACTTGGTTTTTTGCGACCTTGGTAATCGCCAAGCCAAAGTCCCCAAGCCTGATCTTGTCACTGACCACAGTCACGAGTAGGCTATCCTTTCCAAATTCTTTCTTTAATGCAGCAGTAGGGATAAAAAAAGTGGTGTCATTTTGGATCAAATCCCAGAGTTTCCCATCTACGAATACCGTAGAATTGCCGGGCACCTCAAATTGGAAATAGGATTGTGGAAATGAATTGACTGCCAAGCGCACCTGCTTCTGCCCGATGGATCCTACCAAAGACTGTTCGGTAGAGCTCCTCCACTCCCCTTGGTAATTTTCCAATACCTGAGCAGCTCCCCAATGGGAAACAAAAAAAAGGAATACAAAAATTAGTGCTGTTCTACGCATTGAGCGGTATGGCAAAGGTACTTGTCAACCTAGTGTAACTCGAAAATCATCAAAAAATCACTCAAGAAATAGCTACTTCTCGACTATTTTTTTCTTCCTACAAAACTCAGCATTCCTGAGACAGCCTCCAAATGAATTTTAATCAATGTGCGGATCCGCAATTTGGCCAGGCATTCCTAAACACAGATGCAAAGAGGCCGTCATCTGAATCAAAAAAAGAAAAGCCTAGGCTCAAAATAAAGTTGATCCACCGAAAGGGTGACATCCGTTATATTTACCCAACATTCAACTCAAATGGCGGGTCTCTACATTCACATTCCTTTTTGCAAGCAAGCCTGCCACTACTGTGATTTCCATTTTTCGACAAATCTGAAATCCATCGCTTCGGTAGTGGATTGCATTTGCATAGAGCTCGAACTTCGTAAGGATTATTTGATGGGGGAACTGGTAGATACGATTTACTTTGGAGGGGGCACTCCTTCGCTTTTGCCTACAGATTCCTTAGAAAAAATCTTAACTCAAATTGCCCTCCTATTTCCTGGGAAAAGGCAAGAAGTGACCTTGGAAGCCAACCCCGATGACCTCAATCCCCAAGTTTTAGCCATTTGGAAATCCCTAGGCATAGATCGCCTAAGTTTGGGGATTCAAAGTTTTCAGGACCCAATCCTAAAAGCCTACAACCGAGCCCATACTTCAGCCGAGGCGAAGCAAGCCATCCAACTTGCACGGGCGGCTGGATTTGAAAAATTTTCGATTGATTTGATTTATGGGTACCCTCACTCGGATCATTCGCTTTGGCACTTGGATTTGGAGGAAGCACTTCGCCTTGACCCAGGCCACCTTTCCGCCTATTCCTTGACCATCGAACCTCAAACCACGTTTGGCAATTGGACCCAGAAAGGAAAGTTTAGCCCTGCAGAAGATGAGTTTGTAGCCCAACAATACGAGTGGCTTCAAGAGCAATGCGACAAAGCAGGCTATGTCCAGTATGAAATATCCAATTTTAGCCGCCCAACTCAAGTAGCAGTTCACAACAGCAACTATTGGAAACGCAGCCCCTATCTCGGTATTGGTCCTAGTGCACATTCTTTTGATGGAGAGTCAAGAGGCTTTAATCCATCTTCCAACCCGAGCTACACCAAAGCCCTTGCAAAAGGCACAGTCCCTTTAGTTATCGAAAATTTGAGCAGTTCAGAGCGAATAAATGAGGAAATACTCACCGGCCTTCGCACCCGATGGGGAGTAGATACCGAAAGTTTGGCAGAGCGGTACCGCCTGGATATTTTGGAGCTAAAAAAAGGGCCAATTACAAAATTAACCGCACTAGGCATGATCCAGACCCTGGGGAAAACGCTAACTTTAACCCGTAAAGGTCAGCTGCTCGCTGATAGCATTGCCTCCGAAATTTTTATTGATCCCCATGACCTATCCTAGAAAAAAGGACGCCGCACCCTTGGCTGATGCCTTCCAAGACTTATTGAAGGCCTACCGTCTGGAAGATACCTACCAAGAAAAGTTGCTCATTTCTTCTTGGCCCGAACTGGTTGGAAAAACCATCGCTGACCGAACCAGCAATGTGTACATCAAGGACAAAAAACTTTTTGTGAAAATCACCTCAGGTCCTGTAAAAAAAGAGCTTCAGCTCAATAAATCTAAGGTGATCGCACTGATCGAATCCCAAATAGGAAAGGGAATCGTCGAGGATGTGGTCTTCCTGTAAGCTTTTTGTAAGATTTAACAGTTCTACCACATTTCGAGGCGTTTGAGATAGCTGTGCATTGGCTGACATTCCCTATTTTTGAAGGGTAACTCCATGATCAAGACCAGCACACTTCCTCTTGGCAGAATTAGCCTTTTGTTGGCCATAGTAGTCTGGCTTGCCTTGGTGTTGGTGGACTTGGTTCGGATTTTTGGCATGCTCAACAACCTGGACTCGGGCATCTCAGAGGAGGTGACTTGGATCTTAGAAATCCTATTTTTCATCTTTGTTTACCTCGTCTACCGCCACATTTTTTGGAAAACAAGGCAATCTGATTTTTTGACCCTGATCTGGAGAGGTGTCTCCACCGGTCTTTTTGCAGCTTCCGCAGGCCTCCTTACCGAATTGATTTACTATGCTCTAGGGGAAAGTAAGATTGGAACAGACCCCTTTTTAAAGAATGTATTCTACCACATTAATTTTGCCTGGACGAGTGCCTTTTTGATTGCGACCACGCTGTTGTGGAAGCACCTGATCCTCTATCAAAAAAATAAGCAGGTTGTCAACCAATGGCAAGTATTTGAGTTTTCCATGGCTGGAGCCTTATTATTTGTGTTTTTCAACCACAATAACCTTGACTACAGCTTCCTGTTTGGATTGGTCATCCTTCTGGTCATTTCAATTCTCCTTGCTGTCAATTTAAAGTGGATTCCCTACCTAAATTTTAAAGAGAAATGGAAAACATTGCTATTCCTCTTTCTAATCCTACTCTGTGCGGGATTCTTGTTTTACCGCGTGCTTGACTCTGGCAATGAAGGACGAGTTCAAATCAACTTGACCGACAACCTGTTTCTGATGGCCTTGTTTGGGTTTGTATTTATTTACGGTCTCTTTAGCTTTTTGGTCACTCTTTTCAACTTGCCTACTTCTTCTGTTTTTGAACAAAAACTAACAGAGGCCATTAATTTTCAAAAGTTAAGCCAGTCCATACAGCCAGAAGAAAGCGAAGAACAGGTACTCGATATCTTGCTTGATTCCTGTATCAGTGCATCGTTTTCGGATGGAGCATGGATCGAACTTAATCCAAAAGAACAGGTTCAAATCAAGAACCCCCTCCGAATTTTGGACGAATCGACGCGGGCAGAACTGACCAAACTCATCCCTCAAGAAAAGCAAAGCTGGGTTTACACAAGCCCTACGGAGATCCCGCAACCACAGACCATTCGCCTAGTCCATCCCAATTACAAATCTGCATTGCTGGTACCGTTGGTCGTCAATAAATCCATACTTGCGCGGATTATCTTGATCAAAGAGGTGAAAGAGGGGTTCAACAAGGAGATGATGAGCATCATCGGCACCTTCGCCAGACAGGCCTGTATTTCAGTTGAAAACCACCGTTTACTCAACCAAGCCATCGAAAATGAGCGGTACCAGGAGGAATTAAAAATTGCCCAGCGCGTTCAAAAAGCTCTTTTACCCTTGAAGCTGGACCATCCTGATTCTTTTGATATCTGTGCCTATTCCAATACAGCAGATGAAGTAGGAGGAGATTATTACGATACCTACCAAGTCGATGAAAATCATTTTGTACTGATCATGGGTGACGTTTCTGGTAAAGGAACCTCAGCAGCATTTCACATGGCCCAAATGAAAGGCGTGTTTCAAAGCTTGATTCAACTGGGCCTTCGCCCTGCGGAGTTCATGAAAAAAGCGAATGCTGCCTTGAGTAAGTGTTTGGAGAGAAACCACTTCATTACCGCATCCATCTTTGAAATCGATGTAGTCAACCACACGTTTTGCCACGCGAGAGCTGGGCATATTCCTACCCTTTGGTACAAGGCAAACGAAAACCAGGCTGAGTTTATCTCCGTAGAAGGACTCGGATTAGGGATTGTAAGAAACCTAACCTATAAAAACCACGTACAGGAGAAAACATTTGCATACCATTCGGGAGATATTTTAGTACTCCTCACAGATGGCATACTAGAAGGAAGAAAAGAGACAGGAGAACAGTTTGGCAACGACCGACTTAAAAAAATAGTAGAAGCAAACCCTCAAAAAACCCCAATTCAACTACAGCAGGAAATCATTGAATCACTTCACCAATTTGTGGGTGGGGATGGAATGATTGACGATGATTATTCCCTGTTGGTGGTCAAATTCAAGTAACTGATTTAACAAGCGAAGCATGCTGCAACTAGAACGAAAAAAAGAGGAAAACAAGGATATTTTACGCTTGATTGGAGAGGTAGATGCCAGCAATTCCATTCTATTGGATCAATCTATGCAGGAAATCCTGGAACAAGGCGCTACCGTCTTGTTGATTGATGGAACTGAACTGGTGTACATCTCCTCTGCTGGATTGGGTGTATTTATGTCTTATTTGGATGATTTTTCAGAACGAGGAATTCGATTTGCAATTTTTGGTTTGAATGAACAAGTAAATGAGGTTTTCAAAATTCTAGGTTTGGATCGGTTGATTGCGATTGCCCCTGACCTATCCACCGCTACCCGAATGACGCATGAGTCATAAACTGAATTTATCCTGTTGTACATCTGCCCTGGTGGAGTTACGGAGCTTTTTACAAGGCAGCCTGAAAGCGTATGGATTTTCGGAAGTAGACCGACACCAGGTGACCTTGGCCGTAGAGGAAGTATGTGCCAACCTGATCATTCACTCGCATGCTTGCAACCCCAATGAACTGATTAGTTTGGAAGTAAAGGACTTAAATAAGAAGTTGGCCATAGAAATCACAGACAAAGGGGATGCCTTCAACTTATTGGAATACGAGGTACCAGAATTAACGCAGGTGATTGGAGAAAAGCGAAAAGGAGGAATCGGTATTTTATTGGTCAAAAAAATTATGGATGAGATTGAATTTGAATCCAAAAACGGAGAAAATACCTGTAGACTAATTAAAAATTTTCCGGATGCTAACAG
>JBEDEY010000248.1:0-13687 GCA_041175425.1 Bacteroidota bacterium
AGATATTTTTTGAGGGGGATAAAAAAAATGCCTCAGCGGGTTGGCTGAGGCATTGAAGGCTTTGGGCCCGAAAGTAGTCTAATTAAGCAGTGACGCCAAGCGCTTTGGCCATAGTTGCTCCGATTTCCGCAGGAGATTCAGCAACCAAAATTCCATTTTCACGCATGATTCTCATTTTTGCAGCTGCAGTATCGTCAGCACCGCCAATGATGGCACCCGCGTGACCCATTCTACGGCCTGGAGGGGCTGTTTGGCCAGCAATAAATCCTACAACTGGCTTCTTATTGCCTGTTTCGCGAATCCAACGAGCGGCTTCTGCTTCGTAATTTCCTCCGATCTCACCGATCATGATGATGGCATCGGTTTCAGGATCATTCATCAATAGCTCCACTGCCTGCTTGGTAGAGGTTCCAATGATTGGATCTCCTCCAATGCCAATGGCGGTAGAAACTCCAAGACCAGCCTTTGCTACTTGATCCGCAGCTTCGTAGGTCAATGTTCCAGATTTGGAAACTATGCCAATTCTACCGGACTTGAATACAAAACCAGGCATGATGCCCACCTTTGCTTCTCCAGGAGTGATGACACCAGGACAGTTAGGACCGATTAGGACGCATCCTCTTTCTTTCATGTAAGGTTTGGCACGCATCATGTCTGCCACAGGAATTCCTTCGGTGATGGCAATGATTACTTTGATGCCAGCATCAGCAGCTTCCATGATGGCATCTGCAGCAAATGCCGGTGGAACAAAAATGATAGAGGTATCTGCCCCCGTCTTCTGTACGGCATCTTCTACCGAATCAAACACGGGTCTTTCCAAATGTAGCGTTCCGCCTTTACCTGGAGTCACGCCTCCCACTACTTGGGTACCGTACTCGATCATTTGCTGGGCGTGAAAAGAGCCTTCAGTTCCTGTAAAGCCCTGAACGATTACTTTTGAATTCTTATTGACTAGTACACTCATCGATGCGCTGTTTTTTGTTTCGCACAAAAATAGAAGAAAGCACCCCCTCTTCAAAAGAAAAAAGCAACATTCTACTTTTGAATTTGATCTGCGCTTGAAAAGCATCGTCATCCTGTCCACATTTCTTTTAATGGGAACCTATTCCCTATTCTTTCTGGAGTTCGGAATTGTATCGTGAACTAGAATTCTTTTTCTCCAAGCCATCGGGATGTGCTATTTTGGTTCTAAAAAATTAACTTTGAATTGGTCCTTGGGTCTGTGCTTTCTAAACTCCAAGGTCCTCACGAATAGATTCATGTTGCTACAAACCAATTCACTCCGCTTTACCCACCCTGGACAATCGCCCATTTCCTTCCCGGATTTTTCGCTAGCTGGTGGAGAAGCCCTACTGCTATTGGGAAAATCAGGTTCAGGGAAAACTACTTTTTTGAATCTGCTTGCAGGCCTTCTAACCCCCAATCAGGGGCAGGTGCTCCTTGACGGGGTAGTTCTTTCCGCCCTTCAAGGCCATCGTTTGGACTTGTTTCGTGGTCAAAACATTGGGATTGTGTTTCAAAAACCGCACCTGATTGCCGCACTCACCGTGAAACAAAATTTGGAGCTGGCGCAGTTTTTTAGCAAGAAAAAAGGACCTTCACCCTTGTCTTTACTTCAAGATTTGGGCATTGCTAGCAAAGCAGCTGCAGCCATTGGCAACTTGAGTGAGGGAGAAGCGCAGCGAGTATCCATCGCTCGTGCCTTGGTCAATACTCCTAAATTGATCCTTGCCGATGAGCCTACTTCCAGTTTGGACGATGAACATGCACAGCGTGTGATCACACTTTTAAAAACACAAGCTGCCAAAATTGGGGCGGCACTTGTGATTGTCACGCATGACCAGCGTGTTAAATCTGAAGTTTCACAGGTACTTGAACTGAAAAGCGCATGAATCTCCTTACCCTCAGTTGGAAATACCTGACCTTTCGGCCACTTTCTACCGGCCTTAATGCCATTTTGTTGGCTTTCGGTTTGGCGATCATCACGGTGTTACTCCTGGTGCAACACCAGTTTGAACAAAAAATGACCCGCGATGCCGCGGGTATCGATCTGGTGGTAGGTGCCAAAGGCAGTCCGCTCCAGTTAATACTTTCCTCTGTGTACCACATTGATTTTCCCACAGGAAATATCAAGATGGAAGAAGCGCAACGCATCTCGCGAAGCCGATTGGTCAAACAAGTGATCCCGCTGGCGATGGGGGATAATGTCCAAGGTCTTCGAATCTTGGGCACCAACCACGATTATTTGGATTTGTATGCCGTCAAATTTGCAACTGGTAAAGCCTGGGAGAAGCCTTTTGAAGTGACACTCGGCGCAGAAAGTGCCAAGATCCTTGGATTAAAACTTGGAGATAGCTTCAGTGGAAGTCATGGAATCAGCGTGGGTAGCCATGACCACGACCAGCATGCGTTTACCGTAACGGGTATTTTGGCGCCCAGCGGAAAAGTGGTCGATCGGCTTGTGCTGACTAGCATTGAATCGGTTTGGTACACCCATGATGAAGAAGGCGATGCCGAACCGATTGCTTCGGAGGTAGAAGAGGAAGCTAACCTCGCTGTGGAGGAAGCTCCAGAACTTGGGATGGATCCGCATCTGCAAGCAGTTGCCGCTCGCGGCTTTCCGATAACGGATCAGGAAAGAGAAGTGACTACTCTGCTGGTTCGCTACCGAAATCCCATGGCTGCCATACAGTTGCCCCGCATGATCAATTCGGGAACCTCCATGCAGGCAGCCTCACCGGCATTTGAAATGTCTCGCTTGTTTGAATTGCTCGGTGTAGGCATAAGTCTATTGCAAGGATTGGCCATTGCCTTGGTGGTCATTGCCGGCTTGAGCATATTTATCGCGCTCTACAACTCCCTGAAGGAACGAAAATACGACCTGGCCATCTTGCGTACCTTGGGTGCTTCACGTTTACAATTGGTGACTTTGGTATTTCTAGAAGGGATTTCGCTCACCACCATGGGCGCCCTTTTAGGCATTGGATTTGGGCATGGCTTTTTGGCGCTGGTCGTTGCCCTCACCACACAAGAGGTGGTTTCCTTGGTGGATCCCTGGGTTTTCTTACCCGAAGAGGGATTGATTTTTGGCTATGCCTTGGTCGTTGGAATCGTAGCCTCTCTGATTCCTGCTTGGTCAGCCTACCAAACGAGTATTGCAAAGCAACTTACAAAAACGTAATTAGCATAAAATTTAAAGTAAGATGAAAAAAGGAGCTCTCCTGATTGGTTTATTTTTGGCTCTAGCCA
Organism: Bacteroidota bacterium; assembly: GCA_041175425.1. Lineage (GTDB taxonomy): Bacteria > Bacteroidota > Bacteroidia > Cytophagales > Cyclobacteriaceae > Algoriphagus. Next base: position 3,250 of record JBEDEY010000248.1, read on the forward strand.
CTTTTTCTCAGAACTCACAAGCCCAAGGGGTTTGGAAAAGTTTGTCTGAGGTGACCTACAAAATCAGTAAGGACAATTTTGGAGAGTTGTATGTTCCTGTTTTCTCCGAGAACATCAAAAAGTTGGAAGGAAAAGTGGTGGAGGCAGATGGCTACATCATTCCTTTTGAAGGGATGTTCAAACCGACTCACATCATCTTGTCAAGCTTACCGCTAGCAGAATGCTTTTTTTGTGGTTCGGGTGGACCAGAAACCGTCATGGAAGTGATGCTAACTTCACCCATCAAATACACCTCCAAGCGGGTGAAAGTGCGGGGTAAACTTACCCTCAATACTGCCGACCCAGAAAAGCTGATGTATATCCTTAAGGAAGGAAAGCTGGTAGAGAATTAAGCGCTTCAGAAGCTCGCTGAATCTGTTTTATTTATTTCCCTGCAGATACGCTTTTTCGCGTTCGCGGAATTTTGCTAGTAAGTCCAGACTCACTTTCCCTACTTTTCCTGAACCCACTTTCCGATCGTCGATCTGCGTGACTGGCAATAAAATCTTTGTGGTCGCAGAGATAAAGGCTTCATCTGCTTCCCAAACTTCATCCATAGAAATAGGGCGTACCTGCACATTGCCCGCCACATCCAGCAAATGTTTTCGGGTGATGCCCATCAAAATGTGTTTGTCTGGGGTGGAGATGATTCCATCTTTGACGATGTAAAAATTACTGCGTGAACTTTCGCTTACCTGACCATTCCAGTGGTAGAGTACGTCTTCTGCACCTTGCGCCTTCCACTGCATGCTATGCCAAACGGGTAGTGTATAATTGGTGGTCTTGATGTCAGCAATGGACCTGACATGTTCTACGCTAAGGAGCTTGACGCCATTCTGGTATTTCTCCTCGGAGGGGAAACTCAATTCTTCTCCAAACATAAAGAGTGTACCCGTGGCAGGGGAGAAGTGATTTTCTGATACTCCCCCCGTCAATACCATTCGGATACCCCCTTGCTCCAAGTCGTTTTTTTGAATCAGCTCTGTGATGATGGCACGAAGTTCTTCCCGAGAATAAGCGAGCGGCAAATAGGTTTTTGCTGCAGAGCGGATAAATCGATCGAGGTAGTCCTCCAGAAATACAGGCTGGTATTCTTGGGTGCGGAAAAAATCAAAAATACCATAGCCCCGGATCACTGCCAGGTCAGCAGGATGGAGGCGAGCATCTTGGGTGGGGATGATTTTCCCGTCGGCAAAGCAAAATGGTTTCATAGCGATCAAGTCAGTAATCAAAATTAGGGACTTAAATTCTATTGGCTTTGCTGAAGAGCCCAGTTTCTTTTTTAATTTTGAAATTAGTTAACCAATCCCTACCTCCCATGAAACTATTTTCTACTTCCTTGATGCTGTTGCTCTCTTTTTTAGTGCTTGCTTGTGCCAATCCATTGATTGAGACCAACAAGGAGATGCGCGCACAAATTATAGGTGTTCATGACGAAGTAATGCCAAAAATAGGGGAGCTCATGTCTTTGGAAAAGAAAGCCTTGGCGCAGGCAGATAGTCTTTTTGCGCAAGACAGCACGGCTACTACTGAAATTGAAGGCATGCGAATGCTCGCTGCTCAGCTCAATCAGGCGCATGAAGGGATGTTTGTTTGGATGCGTCAGTATTCGCTAGAGGAGGAAGGAAAAACTCCAGAGGAAATCAAAACCTACCTAGATGAGCAACTTGTGAAAGTCAATCAAGTCAATTCGGACATTAAAGCTGCCTTGGAGCAAGCAGGTACCCAGTTGAAGGATTAATTTTCTGCGGGAGGGTTATTCAGGTATTGCTCTACTCGAGGAGCATCGATGACCCCTTCGTTCATGCCCCAACTGTTGTACAAGTAGGTGGCGATCTGTGCCAGTTCCAGTGGACTAAGGCTCGGGTTGGCAGGCATGGCTTGGTTGTACACCTGCCCATTGACTAAAATTTCACCGACTTTTCCATGCTTCATGATCCACACAGTTCGGTGGATGTCGGCTTTGAAGTAGTCTGCATCCCGAAGGGGAGGGATCAATTTGCCGAGTCCACTTCCATCTTTTTGGTGGCAATTGGCACAGTAATTTTCATAAAGCTCCTTACCAGGAATGGCAAACTGCATCACCTTCGCATCTGAAATTTGAGCTAGGCTATTTTCTCCCGAACTTGCTTTGGGGCTGCAAGAAGCCACAAGTAGTGCCAGAAATATCAAGGACGCCCCAATTCTCATGGCTTGAGTAGCTTGGGGATATCAGCAAGTAATCGGTCTACTTGTTCGGTTTTGGTTCCGTCATATACCCCACGAATCCTTCCCTGCTGGTCAACCAGTAAGAAGGCTCCGCTGTGGAGAAATCCTCCAGGCTCAAGTTCATCAGCCATGGTTGTGGTCATGTAGCTGGTTTGACCAATCTCAAAGATTTTTTCCTGGTCTCCTGTCAAGAAATTCCAGGTAGCCGCATCGGGAACACCTAGTTTTTCCGCGTAGTCCTTGAGCACCGCTTGGGTATCGTGGGTAGGGTCGATGCTATGACTCAGGATTCGAAAATTAGGCTCTCCCTTAAACTGCTCGTACACCCGGAGCATTTCTTTTTTCATGATCGGACAGATGGTTGGGCAGGTCATGAAAAAGAAGTCGGCCACATAGATTTTACCTGCCATATCCTCCTTGCGGATGGTGTCGCCTACTTGATTGACGAAAGCAAAGTCGGCAATGTTGTGGTACACCGTATCCTGGTTGTCATCCACATAGCGTTCCCCAAGGATAGGTAATTCGGCTACTTCGCTGGTTTTTTCGGAAGGAGCGCCACAAGAAATAGCCAAAGCAATCAGCGGGAGAAGGAGTAGTTTTTTCATGGAGCTTAGTTGGTTCTATATTTTTTATACAGCTTGATGGCAATTAGGAGGACAAGTGACAAGCCCACCAAACCCAACATTCCCCAGACCATGCTCATGGTGTTTTTGAGAACGATGAGAAAGACGATAGCAAAGAGCAAGAGGGTAGATAGTTCGTTCCACAACCGAAGTTGGGTAGAGCTCCAGCGCGCCTTGCCCGCTTGCAATTCGTTGAATAGCACCTGGCTGTAGCCGTGGTATACGTAGAGGAGCAAGACAAAGATCAATTTGGCTTGCATAAATTCTTGTTGCAGGTATCCCCATCGGTAGGTCAGTACCCAAAAGCCAAAAATTAGGGTGAGCACAGCTGAGGGCCAGGTGATGATGTACCACAACCTGCGGGCCATCAGGTCGAGCTGCGGCTTCAGGATGAGGCGTTCGTGTTCGGGTTTTTCGAGGGCTTCGGTTTGGTAAATAAACAGGCGCACGATGTAAAAAAGACCTGCAAACCAGGTAACTATAAAAATGAGGTGCAGCGCCTTGACGTATTCGAATCCCATTGTCAAAATTTTAGGCTAAATTAAGGGCTTCACCCTACAAACCCTCGAAAATTTTTGAAAAGGAATCAATGGCTCGTAATTTTTATCGGTACCATCGTCTTGGGGGTGCTGGGGCTGATTGTTAAAGAAAGTTTTTCTGGCAAAGGGGTGGCAGACTACCAAGATCAATTTGAGGAGATTGGCTATTTCAGAAACGAAAACAATACGGGACCTATTTTTAGGGTATATGCCTTTCGAACCAAGGAGCAAAATCCAGAAGTTCTTAAATCCTTTGCTGACCTGCTTCCACACACCAAATACGGGCGTACGCTTGTATTTTTTGTAGCAGAATCCTGGAAGGATCCGGTGGTGCTATCGCCAGAAAGTCCGTATTTTCCTACATCCTTGAGTCCTTCCATTTTTGCGAAGTATGAAAAAACTCCGATGGGCGAACAACAACTTGAAATGCTTACCAAATGAGAACTAGACGAACACTAGCTGAATTTAAGGAAGGTATTTTGGCCGGGGACCGGGTACTACTTGCGCAGGCCATTACCCTGGTGGAGAGTGAGCTTCCTGCAGATCAGGACTTGGCTACCGCTCTGATTCAAGAGCTTTTGCCTCACACTGGGAATTCCTTTCGGATCGGAGTTACCGGCGTGCCCGGTGTGGGTAAAAGTAGCTTTATCGAAGTTTTTGGAACAAAGCTGTTGGATGCAGGCAAAAAGGTGGCCGTCTTGGCCGTGGATCCTAGCAGTTCCCTGTCCAAAGGGAGTATTTTGGGTGATAAGACCCGAATGGAACGTCTAGCCTTGGATAAGCGCGCATTTATCCGTCCCAGTCCTTCACGAAGCACCTTAGGAGGGGTGGCTGGAAAAACCCGAGAGGCAATTCTTCTTTGTGAAGCGGCAGGTTTTGACTTGATTTTGGTGGAGACGGTAGGGGTTGGTCAAAGTGAGACCGCCGTGAAAAGCATGGTTGATTTTTTCCTATTGCTGCTGCTTGCTGGGGCAGGGGACGAATTGCAGGGGATCAAGAAGGGGATTGTGGAGATGGCCGATGCGTTTTTGATTCACAAGGCCGATGGGGATAATTTGGAATTAGCATCACAAGCCAAGGTAGCCTACCAAAATGCGGTGCACCTATTGCCGCCAAATGAGAAGGGTTGGGCTCCCCAATTGCTTCTTGGATCTTCGATGACCGGCTTGGGTATGGAGGAATTGGAATCAATTTTAGGTGCTTACCAAGTGCAGATGAAAGGCTCAGGGTTTTGGGATGCCAACAGAGGACTGCAGCGACTGACCTGGTTGGACGATCAGATCCAAGAATTATTGGGCCGGGCATTTTTAAATCATCCCGAAGTGAAGGAAACCCTGGAACGGGAAAAGCCTGCCGTTCAATCTGGGATGCTCAGTTCCAGTATGCTCGCGCAACAGGCGGTAGCATTGTTTTTATCCAAAAAATAGTCCGGGTAGGAAAGAGAAGGATGCCGCTTAATACGAGCGCATCTTGAATTTCTTTTTCAATTCATTGACCGCATTGCGGAAAGAGGTGTCCGTTTCCATGATGTCATTGACCGTTTGGATGGCATGAATCACGGTACTGTGGTCACGGCCTCCAAAATGGTAACCAATGGATTTCAAGGAATGGTTGGTGAAATCTTTGCAGAAGTACATCGCCACTTGACGGGCAATTACAATTTCTTTTTTTCTGGTCTTGTCCTTCAGTTCCTCCACTTGGATACCATAGTAATCGGCAACCGCTTTTTGGATAAAGTCAATTCCAACCTCCGTTTCAATGTCTTTGATGAAATTCTTGATGATGGACTTGGCCAGTTCCAAGCTCACTTCTACCCGATTGAGAGAAGCATGAGCGATAAGTGAAATCAGAATACCTTCCAATTCCCGCACATTGGTGTCTACCGAATAGGCGAGGTACTCGACTACCGTATCTGGAATGTTGATCCCTTCGGATTCCATTTTACGACGGATAATAGCCACACGAGTTTCAAAATCTGGCATTTGAAGATCTGCCGTCAGCCCCCACTTAAATCGAGATAGCAATCGCTCTTCCAACCCTTTGAGGTCCCGTGGAGGACAGTCGGAGGTCATGATGATCTGCTTTTTGTTTTGGTGGAGGTGGTTAAAAATATGGAAGAACATCTCCTGCGTTCGATCCTTGCCTGCCAAAAACTGGATGTCATCGATGATCAACACATCCACTTGCATGTAAAAATTGGTGAAGTTCTTCACGTTGCCATCCTTGATGGAATCCATGAACTGGTTCACAAACTTTTCGGAAGACACGTAGAGCACAAACTTTTCTCCAGGTCCATTTTTGATTTCGTTGCCAATGGCTTGCACCAAGTGGGTTTTTCCCAAACCTACCCCTCCATACACCATCAAGGGGTTGAAGGAAGTGATCCCTGGCTTACTAGCAACTGCAAATCCTGCAGATCGAGCGAGTCGGTTGCAATCGCCTTCGATGTAGCTAATAAAGGTATAGTTCGGATTCAGGTTGCTCTGAGTGAGTAGTCCCGCATCCAAAGATTGCATTTCAAAGGGGGTCTTGACCTCGGTGGCATTTGTGCCTCCTTTTTTGTTGGAAGCATTTCCCTGCGGAAAAGAGACCACATAGGGTTGATTGCTTGGGTTGCCTTTGTCGACAACCACTGCATATTCGAGTCTGCCAGCAGCACCTAGGGTGTTTTTGATGGCTAACTTGAGCTCTTCGACGTAATTGTCTTCGAGCCACTCGTAGAAAAATTGACTTGGAACCTGAATGGTGAGTGTGGAGCCCTCTAGCTTTACTGGAAGAATGGGCTTAAACCAGGTGGAATAGCTCTGCTCATTCACGTGTTGTTCGATTACACGTAAGCATTCACTCCATACAGCATTGGCTTCTGAACTCATTCGAAAGATATAGGATTCACACTCTTGCCATTAAGTTGACAAAGGGGGTTCCAAAATTGTGGAAAATTAACTTAAATAAAAAATCCAAGAAGGAAGGATTACGCTTTTTTCCACATTTTTATCCATTTCGGATTTTGCCTTTCCAATAATTGGCAAAAATTTAAGATTTAGAATTTTGCGATTGACTACTAAAAAGTTTGAGTTTTGTTTCCATTGCCATTGAAAATTCCGCAAATAGGTGGTAAGGAGTTAGAACCCGTTACTCTTTCGTATTTGTTTCCTCCTTTCGGAGCTTTTTGGCTTTGATTGGTTAATTTTGATCTTTCGCTACTACACCACATTTTTATGGAGCAGGACTTATTTTCAGATTTCCCAAGTACCACCAAAGCGGACTGGTTGCGGCAAGCTACTGCAGACCTCAAAGGCAAGGGAGAGGCTCAGGATCTGGGCAGCAAGCTTTGGGACACCCTTACCCTTCAGCCCTTGTATGCCCTTGAAGATTTAGGACATCCTGTAAAGCAGCGTCGGTTTCATGCACCCTCCGAATTTACGGGCATGCCGCCGCGTCTTTGGGCAAATGTGGTCTCCGCATTGCCAAGCGATACGAATGCTGATCTCTTACTTGCCTTAGAAAATGGAGCGGACGGCTTGGTGTTGCCTCTCCAGGGTACTGAAGATCTCCAGGAACTTTTGGAGGGCGTGTTGCCCCAATATATTTCAATTTACCTGCTTCCGCTAGGAAATCCCGTTTCGGCTTTGCAGCTTTTTCAGTCTTGGGTTGACAGCCTAGCGGTGGATCCGTCACTCATTCATGGGGGAATTTTATGGAGTCCATCCGATCTTGTTTTTGAGCAAAAGCAAGACTTAGGTCTAGGGGTCGAACTTTTGGAAGAGCTCCTGGAGTTGACTGAGGGCTATCCCAATTTTAAGGCCTTTTGCATCCAAACTTCCCGCTACACAGAGTCGGGGTCAAATCCCATCGATGCGCTCACCTTTGGATTAGGGGAATTGGTGGAGATTTTGGACCGAGTGTCTTGTGCTCCTAGGCTGGTGTTTGACAACCTGTTTTTGGAAAGTTCAGTAGGGGAGCATCATTTTGGTGAGGTAGGCCGTCAACTCGCATTCCGACAGCTGGTACAGGAGTTCGCTCTGCTGTATCAGGTGGCCTTTGAGGAGCAGGAACTGGTACTTTTTTGTCAAACTTCCCGCTGGTCCCAATCCATTTTGGATATCCATACGAATCCAATTCGTCAAACCTATCAAGCGCTTTCAGCAGTTTTGGGCGGCGCCAATGTGCTTTGGGTGAAGCCTTTGGATGAAGAAAATGCCACAGCCCAGGAACGCCGCATCGCTCGAAATGTGTCTGCTATTTTGAAAGAAGAGGCCTATTTGGACAAGGTCCAAGACCCTGCCGCTGGTTCTTATTTCTTGGAAAATTTAGTTGCTGACCTAGTCAAAGTAACGCAAGCTTCCTTGACCTTGCTGGAACAAGAAGGCGGCTGGTGGATAGCCTGTCAAACAGGAGCGCTTCAAGATCGTGTCAAATCCCATCGTGCCAAGATTCAACGAGAACTGTTGGATAAAACCCGAGTGAAGGTGGGATCCAATGCATTTACTGCACCTAGTTCCTTGACTTACAACAGCCCATTCACTCCCTTTGTGGAAGCTGCTCATGAGCTGAAGCCTACTCGGGCTACTTATTTGGTTGAAAGCTTAACCCTTGACTCCCAATGAGACCAGATTTTAACCAATGGAAATCCAATCCTGCCTCCAAGGCAGCTACAGTTCCGAACAGCAGTTGGGAGGCACCTGAGCAAGTAGTGATTCCAGATCAATTTGATCCCGAAGCCATCGCGAATCTCAGAGAATTGCGTTTTACCGCAGGTATTGCGCCTTTCTTGAGAGGACCATACTCCAGTATGTATCTTCAGCGACCCTGGACGATTCGGCAATACGCCGGTTTCTCCACCGCGGAGGAGTCCAATGCCTTCTACCGAAGAAATTTAGCTGCTGGACAGAAAGGCTTATCGGTTGCTTTTGATTTGGCTACTCACCGAGGCTACGATTCGGATCACCCTCGGGTACAAGGAGACGTGGGCAAGGCTGGAGTGGCCATCGATACGGTGGAGGACATGAAGGTCCTGTTTGATCAGATCCCCCTGGATCAAATCTCCGTTTCCATGACCATGAATGGGGCGGTGATCCCTATTCTTGCCTTTTACATCGTGGCAGCAGAAGAGCAAGGCGTACCTGTGGAGGCACTCGCTGGAACCATACAAAATGACATTCTCAAGGAGTTTATGGTGCGGAATACCTACATCTATCCTCCTCAGGCCAGCATGCGGTTGATTGGCGATATTTTTGCTTTTACCTCCCAGCACATGCCCAAGTTCAACTCCATCTCCATCTCCGGCTACCACATGCAAGAGGCAGGGGCTACGGCTGATTTGGAATTGGCCTACACCCTAGCGGATGGTTTGGAATACCTTCGAACTGGCTTGAAAGCTGGATTAGCGATTGATGATTTTGCTCCCCGACTTTCCTTTTTCTGGGGAGTAGGGATGAACTACTTTATGGAAATCGCGAAGCTTCGTGCGGGGCGTTTGCTTTGGTCTAAGCTGGTAAACCAGTTTGGGCCCAAAGACTCCAAATCCTTGGCATTGCGAGCGCATTGTCAAACTTCCGGTTGGTCCCTCACCGAGCAGGACCCCTTCAACAACGTGACTCGAACCGCCATGGAAGCCTTGGCAGCCGTGATGGGGCATACCCAATCTCTCCATACCAATTCACTGGACGAAGCCATCGCCTTGCCTACTGATTTTTCAGCGCGAATTGCTCGGAATACCCAGTTGGTCTTGCAGCAGGAGACCGGCATCACCCAGGTAGTTGATCCTTGGGGAGGCTCCTACTATGTGGAGTACCTGACGGATCAGCTGGCCAAAAGAGCCTGGACCTTGATTGAAGAAGTGGAGCAGTTGGGAGGGATGGCAAAAGCCATTGAAACAGGGCTACCCAAACTTCGGATAGAGGAAGCAGCAGCCAAGAAGCAGGCAAGAATCGACGGAGGCAAGGATGTCATTGTAGGGGTCAATCGCTACCGTGTGGATGAAAAGACAGAACTAGAACTTTTGGAAGTAGACAATCATTCGGTTAGGGATTCTCAAATTCTGCGTTTGAAGCAGGTGAAAAGTGAACGAAATCAAGAGGAAGTCACCCAGATTTTAGATCAAATTCGGGAGGCTGCAGTCTCTGGGGAAGGAAATTTACTCGCCTTGGCTTTAGTTGCAGCGAGAAAAAGAGCTACTTTAGGTGAAATCTCCTACGCGATGGAGCAGGCCTTTGGGCGTCACAAAGCCCAAACCCAATCCATCAGCGGGGTATATGCAGCAGAAGTGAAACAGCAGAAATCATTTGTAGAAGCCCAGCGACTTTCAGATAGTTTTGCCCAATTGGAGGGACGAAGACCGCGTATTCTGGTGGCAAAAATGGGTCAAGATGGACACGATCGAGGAGCCAAGGTGATTGCTTCTGGATTCTCTGACTTGGGCTTCGATGTGGATATTGGGCCGTTATTTCAAACTCCCCAAGAGGTGGCTGAGCAGGCTGTAGAAAATGATGTGCACCTAGTGGGCGTATCTTCTCTGGCGGCTGGGCACAAAACCCTTATTCCGGAATTGATCTCTTGCCTGCGGAATTTGGGCCGCTCGGATATTCGAGTAGTGGCTGGGGGAGTAATTCCAGCTAAGGACTATGAATTTTTGAAGAAAGAGGGGGTAGTGGCTGTTTTTGGACCTGGAACGATTCTTTCCGAAGCTGCCTGTGAAATTCTGAATCAATTACTACAGGAAGAATAACCGCTAGTGAGGAGCTGAACTTGCAATCCGCTCACTCCTTGAAAAATAAATTGGTCGGCCAACTGGCCGACCAAGAAAAAAATGGGGTGCCTGAGAAAAAGTAGGAATCAGGGGCACATCAAAAAATCAAAATCAATAAACAAGTATGGCTTTGTTGGCTTCGCATTGAATGGTTCTTGGGGGACCTACCAGCAAGCAATCTGAGAGAACATTATTTTGTTCGTTATAGGCTTTTTGTGCTGCTGTAAATTGCTCCACCAAATCTAAAAGTTCACGTTCCACACTCTGGTGGTAGGCAAGGT
>JBEDEY010000249.1:0-6429 GCA_041175425.1 Bacteroidota bacterium
CTAATATGAAGTTTCTAGGTAATGTCTTGGCCGTCATCGTGGGCCTTTTTGTATTCAGCATTGTATCAATGCTTATTTTTTTCGGGATTATTGGATTGGTGGCTTCCTCTTCTGAGAAAGAAGTGACCTTGGAAAAAAACTCAATCCTGCACCTAGATCTCAATGGGCGCACCCTAGTGGAGCGTACCTCAGAGGAAGATTTGGTATTCGGTTCATTTCTAGATCCTTTTGGCGGAGAAAACACTGCCGGATTGGTGAATTTGAAAAAGGCTATTGAAGAGGCCAAGACCAACGAAAATGTAAAAGGAATTTACCTCAACGCCGGATTAATTGGCGCTGGGCAAGCGGGCTTGTTGGAGCTTAGAGAAGCTTTAATCGATTTCAAAGAATCAGGAAAATTTATCGTTGCCTACGATGAAGCTTACTCAGAAGGCGGGTACTTTTTGGCCTCTGTTGCAGATGAAATTTACCTCAATCCCTTGGGTGGAATTGACTTCAACGGCTTTTCATCTGAAGGAATTTTCTTGAAAGGCTTTTTTGAAAAAGTAGGCATCAAGCCAGAGGTTTTCCGAGTAGGTGAGTTTAAAAGTGCCGTGGAGCCATTTATCTTAGATAAAATGAGCCCGGAAAATCGGCTTCAAACCCAATATTTCTTGGATGACATCAACAACCATGCGATTGAGCTAATCGCAAAATCTAGAGGCATCGCGAAGGACAGTTTGGTTCGCATCAACCACCAAATGCTGGTTCGGAAACCAAAAGATGCGGTAAGCTACAAGTTGGCTACAGCCCTGAAATACGAAGACGAGGTGCACAGCATCCTAAAAGAAAAGTTAGGACTGAAGGAAGACGATCAAATTTCAACCATCAACGCCACTGACCTTGGTGGAATGGCAAAAGGTAAAAACATCACCTCCTCCAATCGAATCGCGGTGATCCTCGCTGAAGGAGATATTGTAGATGGAAATGCGGAAGGAGCGATTAGTTCAGAAAAGTTTGCAAAGGAAATTCGCAAAGCACGAAAAGACGAAAACATCAAAGCAATTGTCTTGCGCGTAAATTCCCCAGGTGGGTCTATTCTTGCCTCTGAAGTAATCTGGAGAGAAATGTCGGAAGCCAAAAAAGTGAAGCCAGTGATTGTATCCATGGGTGAAGTAGCCGCTTCTGGAGGATATTACATTGCTGCTCCTGCAGACACGATTGTAGCGCAGCCAAACACGATTACGGGTTCCATCGGTATTTTTGGAATTCTATTCAATGTTCAGGAATTGGTCAATAACAAGTTGGGCGTTACGACAGATGTAGTCTCCACAGGTGAGCTTTCGGATTTTGGAAATATGGCTCGCCCACTTACTGAGGTTGAGCGAACCATCATCCAATCCTCTGTTGAAGATGGCTACGAGACCTTCATTTCTCGAGTGGCTGAAGGTCGAGGCATGCATCCAGATTCTGTTCGCAAGGTAGCTTCTGGAAGAGTTTGGACTGGAACGCAAGCCAAAGCACGTGGATTGGTCGATGTCTTGGGTGGCTTGGATACGGCTATTGGCATTGCCGCTGCGAAGATCAAAGCAGGAGAAGATTATCGAGTGGTGTACTTCCCTGAGAAGAAGCCTTGGTTTGAGGAGTTGATGCTCAACTTCTCCGATCAGGTACAAGTTCGCATCCTTCAGACTCAACTCGGAGATCAGTACCCGCTCTACCAAAAAATTCAGAAACTGAAAAACTACCAGGGTGTGCAGGTACGGATGCCACAAGAGATAGTGATCAAATAAGATTCAAAACAAAAAACTCAGCGTTTCTGCTGAGTTTTTTGTTTTTAGGAGAATTCAGCTTCATCAACGAATTACTCTTTTGAATGGATTTTTTCAGGTTTCTCGCCAAGCAAGCTTAACCTCCTTGAGTTAGCATCTGTCATTTAGTACATCCTCTTTAAACTGAAAAATCTGCTTCTTCATCTCTTTAATTTCCTTTAGTTTTTGTTCCAAGGAAATCAATTTTTCATCTAGAATTTCAAGCTTTTGAGTCTTTGTAAATTTATTGTTGTACCAGGCATCGAGGATTTGTCCGATTTCCTTGATCGTAAAACCTACCGATTTTGCATCACTGATAAACTCCAATTTTTCTACTGTCACTTCATCGTAATGAAAGTAATTATTTGATTTTACCGTCGGGACTTGTTTGCCTTCAATTAAGCCTGACTTTTCATAAAACCGAATGGTATGGGTAGAGAGCCCTGTCTTTTTCGCTAGTTCATTAATCAACATGGCGTAAAGTTATAGGATAAAAAATAAATATCAACCATAGACCATACTCTAAGGTTGTTGGTTTGAAAGTTACCCGCTAAGTTTGTTCAAAAAAGAAAGCGATGACAAAAACAATTTTAATAACAGGTACCTCAAGTGGGATAGGAAAAGCAACCGTACTAGCGTTTGCAAAAATGGGGTGGAATGTAGCTGCTACACAAAGAACTCCAGAAAAGGAACAAGACTTTTCAATCTATCCAAATGTGAAACTCTATGCCCTGGATGTTACTAGTCTGGAAAGCATTCAACATGCATTCACACAAGTACAAAAGGATTTTGGCAAAATTGAGGTTGTAGTGAACAATGCCGGATACGGAGTCGATGGTGCTTTTGAGGAAATGAGTGATGAAATTATCGAAAAACAGTTTGATACAAATGTTTTTGGACTAATGCGTATAACGCGGGAAGCTATCAAGTTGATGCGGCCAACAGGAGGAGGAAGAATCATCCAGATCTCAAGTATGGGCGGGAAAATAACCTTCCCACTTTACAGCATTTACCATGCAACCAAATTTGCAGTGGAAGGATTTACTGAGTCCCTACACTACGAAGTAGCACAGTTTAACATCCAATTGAAGCTTGTAGAACCTGGTCCAATTGTTACCGATTTCTATGGCAGAAGTAGACAGTTTATCAAACCCATTACCACAAAATCGTACGATGGATTTATAGATAAATTCAATACTGCTGCCGAAAAAGTGATGAAGGACGCAGAAGGCCCTGAAGTCGTTGCGAAAACAATCTATAAGGCTGCTACAGATTCAACAAATCAAATGCGCTTTCCAGTAGGTAAGCCAGGCCCTCTCTTGCTCATTTTGAGAAAATTGCTTTCAGATAAATTATACTTCTTGATGGTCAGAAAAAGTTACAATCTATAAATAGACCGATAGAGATGTAACCGCAAAATCGATCAGAAAAAAAGGAGATAGGCCTTTTCTTCCATTCAATAGATTAGGATGGAGGGCCTATCCTTTTTTTTGCAAAAGAATCTTCCAAGCCAAGTCGACATTGCCTGCTTCCAGTTCTTCCTTGGCCCAACGGTGTAGGTGATCGATCCAGGATTCTTCATCCAAGCGGAATCGGCGCCTGATATCTTCCAAGTCCTCTCGGGCAGAAAACAGTGCGAGTTCCTCCGGACTAGGCAAACGCTCCACATTGGCTAATCGCCCCAAATTATTTCCACTCAGCACCGGACTAGTTCGAATTTCTTCTGGAATCTGGTCTACCCCTATCCCAAGTGTCAACAAAGGCTTGGGGATCTGAAATAAAGACTCTGCCGTTACTCGGGTATACCAGTTGCCCCCCAGCCTAGCTACAGGGTCCAACTTGAGCGGTGCTATTGCTCCAGAAGCATCCAAGATGGCTTCATCGAGGTGAATTTGAAGTATTTCACAAATCACCAGATTCCCGGCGCCTCCCTGATTGCCTAGAGGAATTACCTGCTGCACCTTGCATTCAAAAGCAACAGGAGCTTCCTTCACGCGTGGTGGAGTCACTAGGTTGGAGGATACAGCTGTCAATCCTGCCTTCACAAATTCATTGACGCCCTTCGGGTATTCCGTACTTGCAAGAGACATCTGCTCTACCAAATCATGGCCCACCACATGGATCACGACCTCAGGAACCTCCAGCACATTGTCTAAGGTATGCTTGGTGGTATTATCTCGCACTCTTCGGGAAGGGGAAAAAACAAGGATCGGGGGATTGGCACTGAAGAGATTGAAAAAAGAAAAAGGGCTCAAATTGACCTCACCAGCTGCATTGACTGTACTTGCAAAAGCAATCGGCCTAGGGCAGATGGCCCCTTGCAAGAGGTTCTGAAGTTCAGGAGTGGCTAAGTCTTTGGGGTTGATCGTTTTCATTTCATGAAATTAATAGGCAATTTTAAGAGATAGCCATCAATTCACGAATTAGTTTCCAAATTATGTCTCGTTCACGCTCCATAGCCCTTTTTTATTTCCTCTTGTTTTTTCTGCTTTTTGCAACTTCCATTTCAGCCCAGACGCATCGATTTGCCACCTTTAATATCCGCTGGGACAACCCCAATGATGTGGGCAATCTCTGGAAAGATCGGGCAACCCAGGTGATCCAGTTGATTCAATTTCACCAGATTGGAATTGTAGGCACGCAGGAGGTATTGGCCCATCAGCTCCAGCAACTCAATGAAGGACTTGGCTATGCCTCCATCGGAGTAGGAAGAGATGATGGCGCAATGAAAGGCGAGTTTTCACCCATCCATTACGATCCTGTCCGTTACAAATTGGAAGATTCTGGCACATTTTGGTTGTCACCAAGTCCAGAAGTACCCAGCAAAGGATGGGATGCGGCCTTAAATCGGATTTGCAGCTGGGCAAAATTTACTTCCCAAGACGGATCTCGATTCTACGTATTCAATGTCCACTACGACCATATCGGACAGCAAGCCCGGGAAGAAAGCAGCAAGTTGGTTCTTTCAAAAATCAAAGAAATCAATCGAGAAGGGCTTCCAGTGATCTGGATGGGAGATTTTAACGTGGAACCAGAAAATTCTGCCTACCAAGTTATTTTGAACCAAGAAGCCTGGAAGGATGCGCGCTTAATCTCCAAGCTGCCCTCCTATGGTCCCAAAGGCACCTTTACCGCCTTCGAATGGGATCGAATGCCAGTTGGCATCATCGACCATATTTTTGTGCAGGGAAAGATTGAGGTCTTGCGCCATGGCATCCTGACAGACAACTACGGCAAAAAATACCCTTCGGACCACTTCCCAGTACTGGTGGAAATCAAATTTTAAAAAGTCAGATCTCAGCGCCAAATATTTCCAAATTTATAAGAGCAATCCTGCCTATATCAAATAAAAAAACCGATCTGAATGAATCAGATCGGTTTTTTTATTTTCAGCATTTATCAATTAACCTCCTATGGTCTTGGTAGTAGTTACTCCATTGACAGTGATGGTAATGGTTTGATTGGTGCAAGACCCATCACCAAAATTCACAGATATCTTATTGGTGCGATACGCAGTCTCTAACTTACCCAAAGTAGGGCCTCTTCTTTTTCCTGAACAAGAAAGATCAACCTCAAGAGGGGTAGTAGTTTCGTGGGAATAAATTACGGTACCAGAAGCCGTCTTAATCGCAGTTTTTACATTGGTAATGATCTTACCGCTTATTGGCTTTCGTGAATCGGTACCACGGACCACCTCAGAAGTTCTATTTTTTTCCGAAGTCCAAATCCCTACTTCTCCATCTGCAAAGATAAACTTGCCATTGGCCACACTAGATTTTACGCTTCCTTTACCCGTCGCCTTATCAAACTCAGAAACAATGGTTTTTAGGCCGCTGATTTGAATTCCATTGACTACATAATTTTGAAATTCAACCTTCTCTGTCAACACATTCCCAACTTTGTTTCTGCTCACTACAATCACTCCTTTACGTGTGATTTCCTGATCATTTTTTGTCACAGTGACGCCTGTACCAAAATCAACCTTGGACTTTACAATCAAACTCAATAAAGAGTCCATTTCTGGGAATTGATTGCCACTATGTCCGCCTTGAGGACCATCAGCCGTAGTGGCCACAGGAAGCTCAACAATTTTTCCAGCCGCATCGTAATGAGTGATCGTTGCCCCTCCAAATTTGAACATGCGAAATCCTCGAATATCACCGGCACTTTCTGCTTCTACGATGGCAAGGATTTCATCGTTTGGAGCAAGCAAATTCAAACCATCCATGATGCCTTTATGCCCTCCTTTGCCTTTATCCATTCCTTTCAAATCTCCTGGGGATTTAGCAGTTTCCTCAGTCCCTGCAACTCTACCCGTAATCGTTCCCGCTTGGAATGAATTCCCTCCTATAGTAAAGCTAGTACCGCTGACCAACTGACCTGAGGTCTGGGCCAAATCAATTGCCGTGGCTCCTTCCAAGGTTTTTTCAGTGATGGAAGCTAATTCATCTTGCTCAGTACAAGCAGCCATAAAAAGCAAGTACGACAGTAACAAAAGGTTTTTAAATAGTTTCATGTGATTTGGTTTTAATGGTTACAAGAAGTTTAAATTATGATGCCAAATACCACCTCCAACATGAAGACAAAATGAAAAAATGATTTTTTTATTTTTTTTAAAAAAAAATTATGCCCGTTAGGC
>JBEDEY010000250.1:0-3918 GCA_041175425.1 Bacteroidota bacterium
CTGTGATGCTCAAGGGTAGAAATGAGAATTTCATCTCCTTTTTGAATGAATTTGGACCCGAATGTTTTGGCAACTAGGTTAATACTTTCCGTGGTCCCCTTCGTAAAAATCACCTCAGCAACTTCGCGTGCATTGAGTAGGGTTCGAACACTTTCTCTAGTTTCCTCATACTGCCGCGTAGCACGATCTGCTAGCGTATGTGCACCTCGGTGGATATTGGAATTGTCCTTTTCGTAGTACTGTTGAATTGCATCTAGTACCGCTACTGGTTTCTGTGTGGTAGCGGCATTGTCAAAATAAATCAAGGGATGTCCATTTACTTCTTGATGAAGTATGGGAAAAAGGCTCCTGATGGCATTGACTTGGATGGACATGGCTTAGAAATTACTTCCTAGTCGCTCTTGGATCTGATTTACGATAAACATGCGCAAGCTCTCTTCCTCGATTTTGTCAAGGACTTCACCCGCAAAAGCATACAACAATAATCCTCTAGCGGTGATTTTATCGATGCCTCGGGCTTGCAAATAGAATAGGGCTTCTTCGTCGAGCTGACCTACAGTACATCCGTGTGAGCATTTCACATCATCCGCCCAAATCTCAAGTTGCGGTTTGGTATTGATAATGGCATCCTCTGAAAGGAGAATGTTATTGTTTTGCTGGAAGGCATTCGTCTTTTGTGCGATTTGGCGCACGAAAATTTTCCCGTTAAATACCCCTCGGCTTTGGTCTGCCAGAATGCCTTTGTAGAGTTCATTGGATTCCGCATGCGGAATGGTATGGTCTACATTGGTGTGATTGTCTACATGTGTTTTGCCATGTAGGAGGTAGATGCCATACATGTTTCCTACAGAATTGCTTCCCAATAGATTCAGCGTCAAATTATTGCGAACCATATCTCCTGTTAGGGTGATTTGAGTAGACGTAAATTGAGCGTCTTGCTGAATGTCGGTTACCAGGTTGCTTACTTCGATTACCTGATTGTTTTCTTGTTGCAAGCTGTGGTAGGTGATGTCCGAATTAACTCCGCCTTTGATTTCCACTACTTTATTCACAAAGTAAGATACTTCATCTAAGGAACGATGGTAATCTATAAAGGTGGCTTTTGAAAAATCACCGGCTTCAATCCATATACGCGGGGAAATTACTTGTCCTCCCTTTGCTTGATGAAACTGGAGTAGCAAAATCGGCGATTCGATGGAAGTTTTTTTACCGATCGAAATATGAATCCCATCCACGAAAGTTGCCTGATTTAGGGCAGTGAATGGATCTTTAGCTGCATCGGCAATACTTCCCAGAGGAGTATTTTCCTTCTCAGAAAGTGAATTGACGCTAAGCCCTTCCGTCTTAGAAGATAGCTGAGGAAGAAAGTATCCGTTTGAAAAAACCAAAACTACTCCCTCAAAATCAGGGAAAATAGCGGATTTGACTTGCTCAGCACTGATAGATACCTGCTCTGCGGGGGAGAATTCAGTGATACTGTTCTCCAATTTCTTTGCTATGGGGGTGAATTTGTATTCTTCGGATTTGAGGGCAGGCAATCCTTGCGCATGGAAACTTTCCTTGCCCAATTGGCGCAAAGAAGAGAAGGTAGCGGGGGCTACTTCAAAAAGACCGAGAACGAATTCAGGTTGGGTCAAGGTAGACATGACTTTGGAGGTTGGGATCAAACTGTGGCTGTAGAATCAACTTCTTCCTTGATCCAATCGTAGCCTTTTTCTTCGAGTTCGAGGGCAAGCTCCTTCGTGCCTGACTTCACGATTCTTCCTTTGTATAATACATGGACAAAATCTGGAACGATGTAGTCAAGGAGTCTTTGGTAGTGAGTTACCACAATGGTTGCCGTCTTTTCAGATTTCAACTTGTTTACTCCATTGGAAACGATCCGAAGTGCGTCGATATCAAGGCCAGAATCTGTTTCATCCAAAATGGAAAGTACAGGTTCAAGCATAGCCATTTGGAAAATTTCATTTCGCTTTTTTTCTCCGCCGGAGAAGCCTTCATTTAAGGAGCGACTCAACAATTTTTGATCAATCTCCACCAAGGCCATTTTCTCCTTCATTAGCGAAAGGAACTTGACCGCGTCCAAAGGTTCTAGCCCTCTGTATTCGCGTACTTGATTGAGTGCGGTACGCAAGAAATTGGTAGTAGATACACCTGGGATTTCAATTGGGTACTGAAATGCCAAAAACACACCTTCACGTGCACGGTCTTCTGGGGAGAGGGGTAGGAGTTCTTTTCCCTGGAATAGGACTTCACCTTCGGTAACTTCGTATTCTTCTCTTCCAGCAAGTACGGAGGCTAAGGTAGATTTCCCAGAGCCATTTGGGCCCATGATGGCATGTACTTCGCCTGCTTTCACTTCCAGGTTAATTCCTCTAAGAATAGGAGTGCCTTCAATGGAGGCATGTAGATTTTTAATAGATAGCATGAGCTAGTTTTTCTAAGGTAAGCGTTTGATTATCGATTGGGTTAAACTACCGCGGTAGTTTAACCAACCGAACCCTCAAGGGTAAGTGCTAATAATTTCTGAGCTTCCACCGCAAACTCCATTGGGAGTTGGTTCAATACTTCTTTGGCATAGCCATTGACAATCAAGGCTACTGCATCTTCAGTCGCTATTCCGCGCTGGTTGCAATAGAAGATCTGATCCTCACCGATTTTAGAGGTGGTTGCTTCATGTTCCACTTTAGCAGAAGGATTGGCAATGTCGATGTAAGGAAAGGTATGTGCTCCACATTGGTTGCCCATCAGGAGAGAGTCACATTGGGAGAAGTTGCGGGCATTGTGTGCACGCTTCATTACCTGTACCTGTCCTCGGTAGGAATTTTGAGATTTACCTGCAGAGATTCCTTTAGAGACAATTCTTGATTTGGTGTTTTTACCGATGTGGATCATTTTAGTTCCTGTATCGGCTTGCTGGTAGTTGTTGGTCACTGCTACCGAGTAAAATTCACCAATGGAATAGTCTCCTTTAAGTATGCAGGAAGGATATTTCCAGGTGACGGCCGAACCCGTTTCTACCTGTGTCCAAGAAATCTTGGAGTGGTCTCCCGCGCAAATTCCTCGCTTGGTTACAAAATTGTAGATTCCACCTTTTCCATCTTTATCACCTGGAAACCAGTTTTGAACGGTGGAGTACTTCACTTCGGCATGTGCGCCGGCATAAATTTCTACTACAGCGGCATGCAGTTGGTTTTCATCACGCTGAGGAGCGGTACAACCTTCTAAGTAGGATACATAAGAGGAGTCATCTGCTACAATCAAGGTGCGCTCAAACTGTCCTGTATTTGCGGCATTGATTCGGAAATAGGTGGACAATTCCATTGGGCACCGCACTCCTTTCGGGATGTAGCAAAAAGATCCGTCTGAAAAAACGGCAGCATTTAATGCAGCATAATAGTTGTCTGTCATCGGAACTACAGAACCTAAGTATTTCTTAATTAGGTCTGGATGTTCTTTAACTGCTTCGCTGAAGGAGCAAAAAATGATTCCAAGCTTACCTAGTGTTTCCTTAAAGGTGGTTGCCACCGATACAGAATCAAGTACTACGTCAATTGCAATTCCTTGAAGTCTTTTTTGTTCATTGAGTGAGATGCCAAGTCTTTCGTAGATGGCAATCAACTCAGGGTCTACTTCATTGATGTTCTTTGGCTTTTTACTTTGCTTGGGAGCAGAGTAGTAGCGCAAAGCCTGCAAATCCATTTTAGCATAATGGACATTGGCCCATTCTGGCTCGCTCATGGCTTGCCAAGTTTTATATGCCTTTAGTCTCCATTCAAGTAGCCAACTGGGCTCTTCTTTTTTGGTCGAAATCCAGCGAATAATATCCTCATTCAGGCCAATTGGGGCCTCATCTGTTTCGAAATTAACAGACCATCCATGCTCATAATCTTTCGCGGTTAGGTCTTCTACTGTCTC
>JBEDEY010000251.1:0-4017 GCA_041175425.1 Bacteroidota bacterium
CTCCATAGATCCGGGTAAGCATCTTACGCTTCTCATCCCCTCTCCAGTACGCTCCAGCAATGTTGGTAAGCTTCACCGCTTTAATAAATCCTGTATTGGGGATATGCGGTCCACGGCAGAGATCGGTAAAGTTGCCCTGCTCGTAAAACGTGATTGTCCCATCTTCCAATCCTTCCAACAGGTCGAGCTTGTACTCGTCGCCCTTTTGCTGGAAATAGCTTACTGCATCTTTTTTAGAAATCTCCTTACGGATATAGTCTGACTTGAGTCTTGCCAACTCAAGCATTTTGTTCTCAATTTTCTCCAGCTCCTCCCCGTCCAACTTGTGGTCGCCGAAGTCTACGTCGTAGTAAAAACCTGTTTCAATGGCTGGTCCAATGCCTAACTTTACTCCTGGATACAAATCCTCTAAGGCTTCTGCCATCAAGTGCGCAGAGGAATGCCAAAAAGTGCTCTTGCCATCTAGGTCGTTCCAGGTAAGCAATTGCAAGGTAGAATTGCTTTGGATCGCACGCGAAGCATCCCATACCTCACCGTTTACTTTGGCTGCAAGTACATTCCGTGCCAAACCCTCGCTGATACTTGCAGCAATCTGTAGTCCGGTAATGCCTTGTTCGTACTCCCTCACCGAACCATCGGGAAGGGTAATTTGAATGTGTTGTGACATGTTGTTTTTTTTACTGCCTATACAAACAGGCTGTGGATTAAGGTGCAAATATGCACAAAAGCTAGGCTCAATGGAAAAATTTGGCAGGGAAAGCAGGAAACTTTTCCTTACAAAATTACCTGCGCACTTACTTTGACTAGAAAAGGTCGTGCTTCGGGGCTATCCAAATAGCTCATACGGTGAAAGAAATCTACTCTAAAAAAGCGGAAGATATTTTCGATGCCATAGCCCAATTCCACATAAGGCACCTTAGGATCTAGTCGTCCAAAGGACTCCAGAACACGGCCATCGGGTGTGGTTTGGGGAAGATTCAGTAGGTTTTGGTTCTGTACCGAACCCATCAACACATTGGCGTTGCCTACCATGCGCCACTTCAATTTTTTGATCAAGGGTATGGAATTGAAAAGAAAACCTTCAAAAGATTGCCGGTAGCGTAAACTCATGAATCGATCTGAGGCAAACTCATTAAAATTCATCGTATTGAAAGCGGCAGTGGTGTAAAACAAGGTTTCGTTACCCAAATGGTTTTTCAACAAGGGATACGGTACCTCCCCCCAGATTTTGCCAGCATCCAATTCGTAACGCCCTACCCCCAATAGTCCTAAATTGATGCGGTGGTAGAGGTAAAAATTGAGCTTGGTGTAGTTCAAGGAAGCACCTAGGGCAGAAATCCCTTGTGTGTAATTCAATTCCACGATTGGCCATTTGATGGACCCCAAGGATGCTCGGGTATTGTCATTAATTAGGATGACTTCGTCCCGACCATAGCGGATACCTGTGCGGATTTCAGTGGTCTGGAAACTTGTTCGCAAGGCCTTAGACCCTAGTTCGTAGTAGTAAAAATCAAAAAGCGGATCAAATTGACTCTTGTTCAAACTTGAGGTAACCAAGAATCCTTTGAAGAACTCCCGTTGGAAAGTGAACCGCTGATTGGTGGATACAAAAGGTCTACGTAATGTGCCAAACCGGCTAGCAGCCAAGAAAATGGAGTTGCCCTCCAAATTTTCCATCTCCAAGCCCACTTGATCCAATTCACGCCCTACACGGACACCCAGGGTAGTCCAATGCTTGCGAGACAAAATCCAGGTAGAACCAATTTTATATTTCCAACGCTGATCTACCGTTCCATAAGCCCCATACCCTTCGATCAAGAATTTGTTGGAAAAAGAATAGTTCGTACGCAATCCAAAACCCAATCGCAACCCTTCTACATTGTTGTAGTTGCCGAATTCAGTCCAGGGTCCCAAATCCAACTTCTTTACTGGAAGGTAGCCCGTTGCAAAAAACTTTAAGCTTTCGGAATAGAAGCGGATGATAGGGATCTTTTTGAGTGTGTCAACCATCTGCAAAACAGCAAGCTCCTCCTCACTCAATGGATCAGGACGCCGATTTTTCCAATAGTCAGCAGAAACTTGATTAAAATCCGGTTTCAACACCACCGCTTGGTCAAAAAAGGCCGTTTCCATGGGTTGATTGACCACAATACTATCTGTGGCAGTGTAGAACTTGGCCAAAAGCCCTGCCGTATTCTCCGTCACTTGCCCGATTTTAAGAAGCACTCGAGTTTTCGAAGGCATCAAAGCGCCTGCAGCTGTAGGAACCAACTCCTGCTGTATTTTAATGCGATCGACAAAATTCAGATTGGCAGCCTTGGGAATGCTTAAGTCCACTTGCTTGAGGGAATAATCGGACTTTTTGATCCATATCGTACCCGTAAAAGCCAAGTCCTGCTCCCGACGGGGATACACCTGAAGCTTGTAGCAGCTATCCTGTCCTACTAGGACCTCCTCGAGTAAGTCATAGTCGTAATAGGTTTTCCAGCCATCTGCTATCGGGGAAACAAAGTCCTTATTAAGGATTTGAAGCCAATTTTTGTAAAAATTATACTCCTGAAATACGGATCCTGTGATTTGTGAGGTAGTGGAACCGTCGGTGATGCCTACTCCTGTTACCTTCGTCTTTTCAATGACCTCCTTGCGCAGCTCGGGATTGTTGCGGTAATAAAACGAGGATACGGTCTCGGAGAAAAACACCGGTAAAATCTTCTCCCCTTCCTCGTTGGTGAGCTGCCGAATACTGTCCAGGACGGCAGTCACCGACCGAACAGATTTCCGTTGGTTAAACTCTTCAGAAAGGTTATCGATGTCTACCTCGATTTTGGTGTAGTTTTTCGTTTGGTAGGCATCCAAACTCCGTTTGTCATACACCTTTCGCTTTTCCACTGCCTTGCGGATCACTTCAAAGGCTGGGTTCTCCCCTGCTTCAAATACGAAGGTTCCCAACTCAAATGCCACGGGCCAAAGTTGAAAGTTAAGCGTTTGATTGGCCTCCTTGGTCAAAACTTTTGATTGCGTAGAATACCCCAGGTAGCTGACGCTTAGGCTATCCGCGAGGCTTGAAACCTGTAAAAAGTAATTTCCTTCAAAATCTGTGGTAATCCCGGATGTTTTTCCTTTTTGAAAAACGCTCGCAAAAGCGATTGGATCGCCAGTTTCCGCATCTGTCACTTTTCCTTTGAGGATAAATTGACCAAATGAAACTGTAGACCAGAGAAAGAAGATCCCTAAAAATAAAAATCGAAGCATAAGTCGGGAAACAGATCGTTCCATTGAGGCTGCAAAGTTAGAAGATATTTTTGAGCTACTCTTTTTATAATCCAAACATCACGTGAATGATTTTAAAGACTGATTTTTGTCATAAAAGGTTCAATTTTTGGAACCAAAAGGGACATTTGTTTCCCCCAATATTATATTTGCCTTAAGTTTTTCAAAAATGCTATACGACGTTGTTATAGTGGGCGGTGGAATTGTCGGACTTGCTACTGGATACAAGCTAATCACCGCTCGACCTGATTTAAAAATTGCCCTACTGGAGAAAGAAAGCCAACTTGGATCACACCAAACTGGCAATAACTCGGGTGTAATTCATTCCGGATTGAATTACAAGCCAGGCTCTCTCAAGGCAATCAATTGCATCAAAGGCTACCATGAACTTCTGAATTTTTGCAAAGAAGAAAAAATCCCATTCGAAATCACAGGAAAGGTCGTGGTGGCCACCCGAGAATCTCAAAAACCAGTGCTGAACATGCTTTTGGAAAGCTCTCTGGAAAATGGATTGAGTGGAACACGAAAAATCACCCTAGCGGAACTTAAGGAATATGAACCCCACTGCACCGGTGTGGGTGCCCTTTATGTACCCCAAACAGGGATAGTGGATTACTTGCAGGTAGCTCTAGCCTTCGGTAGAAAGTTTATGCAGCAAGAGGGAGGTATATTTTTGAAACATAAGGTGCTGGAAATAAAGCAAAAAGATTCAATTAATTACATTGAAACTTCAAAAGAAACCTTCCA
>JBEDEY010000252.1:0-10186 GCA_041175425.1 Bacteroidota bacterium
ACATATAATAGTTATTAAGTCTGTGGATATGTGGACAATCCAAGTTCTTTGGATTAGGCACATAATCAATCGAGTTATCTTGGTGGTATACCCAGGTTATCCACCTAGTTTCCACTAGCAATAAATTGATAATTAAATACTTAACTAAAATTTTTGAATTATGTGGATGAAACGACTTCTTTTATCAGTGCATAAACCCCTTGTGGAAAAATTGCTTTTGGAACGTGGATAAAAGAGCACTTATTCCCAATTGGAACTGCACTTTTCTGAAAGTAGAACTTCTAGTGGATAACTCTTGATTTTTAAAAAGTTTTCAGGGACTTATCCACTGAAAATTTAGGGCTTATCCACTGGAATTTTTTCAGATTTTTTCAATCCTGTGGCCTTTGTTGCTTCAATAATCAAGTCTTCTAGAGTCCATCCTCCCCGTACCACTAGATCTCTGGTTTGGTCTTCTCCTTGGTAATAAAAGATCCGCTCCGCAGATCTGCGCATTTGGTAATTGGAAGGATCCCAAATTCCATTTCCGTTATGATCCTCAATTACCCTCAAACTATAGGTTCCTGGGTCCAAAAGGGTCATCGAAAATTTGTTTCCTTTGTCTAGGATCTGCTCGTAGGCTACTTCTTTTTTCCCATTGATTAATTGGATAATTAATGGTGCAGTGGCCCCTCTGATCTCGCCACTGATGCCGTCTGCTAAGTCTTTTCGCTTTAACTTTCGATAGTTTGCTTGTATAGGCTTTTCATTTACCTCGCCTTCTATATCTTGAAAAGTAGAGTCAGTAGCAATTAGCGAGATGAGTTCGCTGTCAATCGAATCAGGAAGTAACACCTGAATTTGCAATAGATCCCGCTTGCTCGAGTCGGCAAAGCTTAGCATTTCTTTGTGGATGGGGATAAAAATACTGTCTGCTTTGATTCGGAGAGAATCAATTCGGATTAGGCTTACAGGCTTGTTAAAGGTCAGCTCCATTTTTAGGTTCTGGTAAAAGCTCTTACCAGAATTTACCTCAACGCTTAACTTCTCGGGCTTTCTTTCTGAGGTAGGAAACTTTGCCCATAGCAGAGAATCTTTACTGAAGCCCACGGAATCCACAACGGATAGTTTTAAATGAAGACTATCTGTTCTTGCATTTTTTGGATAAAAACGAAGTCGTTTATCTCCTTGCACATAGAATAATTCTTCCCCTAATCCTTCAATCTCTATGGTATTCTTGACTGGATTTCGGTTGAGAACGACGTCGAAATTTCTCCCAAAGTTTGCTGAACGTAGAATTTTGATTGGCGTTAGGTCTGATTTGGATAAGTTGAAAAAAGCGGAATCTACAGTACTTGGCTCCAATCGAATGGTGTCAGGTAAAAAGTCATAGTCCTCGCTTTTTGACTCTGCTTTTAGATTTCCATTATTGTCTCTCCAGGCATAGGCTCTGTATGCACCTGCCTTAAGGTTGGTGAGGTTAAAATTACCAAGCGTATCCACTTGGCCCAGGTAGTAGGGAGGCGCTGTAAATACATCCGTACTGTCATCCAGGGGATAAATGCCTACCAACACATTTTTGTAGTCTTCTTTGACTTCAGCAAATGGAAATCGCAGCGAGCCGGACAGGTTCAAACTGTCGATTTGACTTCCTGTAGAAATGACCAATTTTAGTTTCTCGGCTGGATTCCGTTCGGAAATATCAACCACAGATTTTTGAAAGTCGAATACATAAGTGGTGCTATCTTCTAATTCTTGTTTGAGTAGCACGGTGATCGTGTTTTTCAAGGCGGTGAATTCCACCAAGTCCTTGTTGATCTTTGGGGTGATGACCACCC
Source organism: Bacteroidota bacterium (assembly GCA_041175425.1). Taxonomy (GTDB): domain Bacteria; phylum Bacteroidota; class Bacteroidia; order Cytophagales; family Cyclobacteriaceae; genus Algoriphagus. The sequence goes on from JBEDEY010000252.1 coordinate 1,818, forward strand.
CTTTTGCAGGATTCTCCAAGCCCACATATTCATCGAAGGTCAACACAATCTTGTCTGGCTTGATGTTGGTGCTTTGATCTGCAGGTGAACTGCTTATCAGTTTGGGAGGATCTTCATCTCTTGGGCCTCCCATAGGAGAACTCTGCTTGGCACAGGAAAGTAATACCCCGCAGGCAAAAATAAGTAGGGCTATGGAAAAGCAGTTTTTCACTTCTTTCTAAAGATAAAGATGTTGCTGGAGTACTTCCCTGGCTTGCCTGCTTTCTGGTTGGATCGGTAACCCTCAAGAAATGCGTTTAAGTAGCGCGAGAACATCCCCGAGTTTGGGTTTTTGTATCCTTCTGATAGTAGGCTGACGTAATAGGAATCATAAACTAGTGCTTCTACACGTACGAGCTCCATTTCAAATTCGGATTGGAAGATGGTCATCGACTTCTCGGTGAAATGGTACAAGTGCCTTGGTACATCGTAGCCAGCCCAATCTTTCCCGTAATGTTTGGCGTCTGCAGATTCAGGATTTGGAACCGCAATTACCAAGTAACCATTTGGTTTTAAATGACTTGTGATTTTTTTAATTGTTTTTCTTAGGCTGTGAATGTGTTCCAGTACATGGAATAGTGTCACCACATCGTATGTTTCTAGTTCTGGTACTTCACCAAATGTTCCAAGAACCTTGTTTGGTAATTTGCCGAGAGCTTGGGCTCGTGCTTTTTCGCTGGGTTCTATTCCTCGTACGGTCCACTGCTGTCTTTGTGCTTCTTGCAGAAACTCACCTGTTCCACAGCCGTAGTCCAATAGAGATCCATTTTTTACCAAGCCGTTAATTAAGCCAACTTTCCGTTGGATACTGGATTTTCTAATTTTTTGGTAAAGCCACTGCGTAAAACTCCGTACCTGATCTTCGTGCGAGTAGTACTCTTTGAAGTCGTAGTAGGGTCCGATCTCCTCTTCTTTGGGTCTTGGGTTGGTAAACAAAAGTTCACAGTCGCCGCAGCGGCAAAGCGTAAACTCTTTTTTGCTGACCGCATGATCCCTTACCACCGAATGGTTGAGGATATTTCCGCTTTTGCAGAGTGGACATTTGAGGAGGCGTTCGGACATTATCTTCCTAGGTAAACGGTCAAGATGGAAAGATCAGCTGGTGAAACCCCGCTGATACGGGAGGCCTGGCCAAGTGTTTCAGGACGGATTTTGTGAAGCTTCTGTCTGCCTTCATTTGATAGTGCAGTGATGCTTAAGTAATCAAAGGTGGGCGAAATTTTGAAATCTTCCATATTGGCAAGCTTCTCCACCATCAGTTGCTCTTTCTCCAAATAGCTTTCGTATTTGATTTGAATCTCCGCCTGCTCAATGACTTCGTTTGGATATCTAGTAAGGTATTCTGCTAGTTCATCAGAAAGTGTAGCCAGTTCTTTAATTCCCAATTGGGGTCGCTTGAGTAGTTTTTCTGCGCTGATTTTTTCAGTAATGGTAGCCGTTTCTAGGCGTTCGAGCCCTGCATTGATTGCATCTGGGCTAAACTTCTTTTGCTTCAAGTCGTTGACGAGTTTGGCCGTTTCTGACTTTTTGTTGTTCATCTTCTCGAATCGTTCCTGGCTTGCTAACCTAAGGGCATGACCTAAAGCGGTCAATCTCAGATCTGCGTTGTCTTGTCTCAGTGAGAGTCGAAACTCAGCTCTTGAGGTAAACATGCGGTAAGGCTCTTCGGTCCCTTTGGTGATCAAATCATCAATCAATACGCCGATGTAGGCCTCTGAACGTTTCAGAATTAAGGGTTCTTTTTCCTGTACACGAAGGCTGGCGTTGATGCCTGCCATCAGGCCTTGACAAGCGGCTTCTTCGTAACCGGTGGTTCCGTTGATTTGTCCAGCGAAGTAAAGGTTCGGAATCGCTTGGGTTTCGAGAGTTAATTTAAGCTGTGTAGGGGGAAAGAAATCGTACTCGATGGCATAGCCTGGGCGGAACATTTTGGCTTGTTCGAATCCGGGAATTTTGCGCATTGCTTCATACTGAACATCTTCTGGAAGGGAAGTTGAGAATCCATTGACATAGATTTCTACTGTATTCCATCCTTCGGGTTCTACGAAGATTTGGTGGCGATCTCGCTCGGCAAATCGGTTGATTTTATCTTCAATACTTGGGCAATAACGTGGCCCTAAGCCCTGAATTCGCCCATTAAACATGGGAGAACGGTCAAAACCGGTCTCCAAAGTTTGGTGTACTTCTTTGTTGGTGTAGGTAATCCAGCAGCTCCGTTGAGTTTGTAAGGGGCTGGTGCTATCGAGGTAAGAGAACTTTTCCGGATGTTCATCTCCGAGTTGCTCCTCCATTTTGGAGTAGTCCAAGCTTCGTCCATCTACACGAGGAGGTGTGCCTGTTTTCATGCGTCCAGCCTCTAGGCCCAAGGACACGAGTTGTTCTGTAATTCCTTTGGCAGCCCCCTCTCCTGTTCTTCCGCCTCCAAACTGTTTTTCGCCAATATGGATGATTCCGTTTAGAAATGTGCCGTTTGTAAGTACGACTGTTTTAGATTCGATTTCGATGCCGATTCCTGTTCGTACCCCACATACTGCCCCGTTTTTGATCAAGAGACCGGTAATCATCTCCTGCCAGAAATCTACATTCGGGGTATATTCTAAGGCCAAGCGCCACTCTTCTGCAAAGCGCATGCGGTCATTTTGAGTACGTGGAGACCACATGGCAGGTCCCTTTGACCGGTTGAGCATGCGAAATTGGATCATGGACTTGTCCGAAATGATTCCTGAAAGCCCTCCTAGCGCATCAATCTCACGAACGATTTGTCCCTTGGCCACACCACCCATAGCGGGATTGCAAGACATTTGGGCAATGGTATTCATGTTCATGGTACAGAGTAGTACCGATGAACCCATCTTGGCAGCAGCATGCGCTGCTTCACATCCCGCGTGTCCCGCGCCGACGACGATGACATCGTATTTTGGAAACATCTATTTTTAGTTATGTTTCACGTGGAACAGTGCAAGAAACAACTGGAGTTGTTTGCAACTGTTTCACGTGGAACAGTCAATTTAAACGATACAATTCGATGGCCTCTTCTTCCTTTTTGCGCATCAAAGAAGCCTCTTCTTCGGATTTGTCTTTATATCCCATCAAGTGGAGTAAGCCATGGGCCAGTACTCGGGTGATTTCTGCCTCTTCTTCTTGTGCATGGACTTTTGCGTTTTCCCGCACACGATCGATGCTGATAAAGATATCTCCTTCGATGTCATGCTCTTTTTCGGAGTTGTCAAAGGTGATGATATCTGTGTAGGTGTCGTGATTCAGGTAATCCACGTTCATTTGGAACAAGTATTCATCTGAACAAAACACGTAATTCAATTCCTGTACTCGGTATCCAGCGCTTGCAGCAAGGTTTTTAAGCCAACGCTTCCTACGAAGCTTTTCTGGTAGCTCAAAAGGCACGTCTTCTGAAAAAAAATGAATAGCCATGGATTAGTCTAGGTAAAAGGACAGAACTGTTTTTTTTCCGCCCTCTTCAAACTTTACTTCATCACTAAGGTGACGCATCAAAAAGATTCCCCGTCCGCCTGTTTTCTCAATATGCTCTGGAGCGGTAGGATCAGGAAGATTGTTGAAGTCAAACCCGCTCCCCTCGTCTTCTATACTACAGCTCAGTAATCCAGGTTGCATCTGCAATTCTAAATGAACCATTTTTGCAGGATCGCTTTGATTGCCGTGCACAATGGCATTGCTGATGCATTCAGTCACCGAAATCATGATGTTTCCATACAAGTCGTCGTTGATTTCAAAGGTATCTTTGGCATTGTCGATAAAACTCTCAATGACCTGAATGTTTTCAATCAAAGACGGAATAGAAATTTTAATGGATTTCATCAGAATAATACGGCGCTAAGTGAATCTAATTTTCTTTTTCTTAGAGAAGTTCAAGGACTACAGGACAATGATCTGAATGGACCACATCGGGCAAAATTACGGCACTTTTTAGTTTGTTTTGCAATTCTTTACTGGCCATCTGGTAATCTATTCTCCATCCTAGATTTTTCTCTCGGGAATTGGCTCGGTAACTCCACCAAGAATACTGTCCGGGGTTCCCGTTGAAGGCCCGAAAAGTATCGATAAAGCCCAAATCTACGAAGGTATCCATCCAGGCACGCTCCTCGGGAAGAAAGCCAGAGGTGTTTTTATTGGATATCGGATTGTGAATGTCAATGGCTTTGTGGCAAATGTTGTAATCCCCGCTTAGAATCAAGCCGGAATGTTCCCTTTTTAAGTCTTGCATGAAGCCATAGACGTCGTCTAGGAATTTGTATTTGAAGTCCTGACGGATGTCCCCTGTGGTACCAGAGGGAAAATAGGCGGATATAAACGAAAATCCGTCAAAGTCTGCTCGAATCATCCTCCCCTCATCGTCGTAAGCGGAGACTCCCATTCCGTAATGCACGGCTTTGGGAGCGACTTTACTCAAGATGGCAACGCCGCTGTACCCTTTTTTTACTGCAGGGTACCAGTACACTTGGTAGCCCAGGTCATGAAAAATGCGGAAGTTTACATCGGTTTCTAAAGCTTTAATCTCCTGTAAACCAAGTACATCTGGGGATTCTTTGGCCAACCAGTCCACAAAACCCTTGTTCATCGCGGCCCGAATACCGTTGACGTTGTAGGATATTAGTTTCATCAAATTTCCAATTGATATTCTTTTTCAAAATACTCCAAAACTTGCAGCTTGAGTAACTTTTCCTGCTCCAAGATGTCGAAATGCGGGAGCTCTTTGGCCAACTTCCAATGCGGCCAACCGTCCTGATCGACAAAATCTAAGGTATAAAATCCAGCATAACTGAGCACTTTGCAAATCGCAATGTGCATGAGGTCCTGCTTTTGTTCCTTGGTAAAGGGTCGCGTACCCTGACCCAACTCCTGTACTCCGATGAGAAACAAGACCCCATTCAAGTCATTGGGTTTTTTGCCGATAGTCTCTTGAAGGCCATCTAACAAGCGGCTCCAGCGCTTTTCAAGGTCTAAATCCCGTTTAAACATGGGCAGGTGCCTGTTTTTCTAGTTCCTCCCAATACTCCACCGCACGGCGAAGGTGTGGAATGACAATGGATCCGCCAATGACCATGGCGATGGAAAACACTTCAAATACCTCCTTGCGACTGACTCCAGCCTCATAGGATTTGCCCAAGTGATACTTGATGCAGTCGTCACAGCGGAGCACCATGGAACAGGCTAGGCCAATCATTTCCTTGGATTTTATGTCCAATTCCCCTTCTGCATAGGTATTGGTGTCCAAATTGAAAAAGCGCTTGATGACCTTGTTGTCTTCTGCCAAGATCCGCTCGTTCATCTTGCTGCGGTAATCGTTGAATTCCTCTAATAGATTCATTATCTTAATCTTTTTGCGCGTCCAAAGGGTAAATATACAGCATATCAACCCATTGGAGGCTAACCTGATTTCCAGCTATGCGATTATTTTTTTGGAAAGACTTTATCGACCTTATTTTTCCCCGCAATTGTGCTCTATGCAAACGGGCCCTTTTTGATTTTGAACCCTGTTTGTGCACCATCTGCCAAGGGATGCTACCAAAAGCCAATTTTCACCTCCGTCCATTTGACAATGAGTTGACTTCCAAGCTCCATGGGCTAATTCCCGTGCACCGAGTGATGGCTTTTCTGCGGTTTACCAAAAAAGGAAAAAGTCAAACACTCCTTCACTTGCTCAAATACAAGAACAAACCTGAATTAGGAGAGGAATTAGGGAGATTGTATGGGCTGAGCTTGTTGGATAATGGGTTTGGAGGGACTTGGGATGTACTGGTCGCCGTGCCCCTGCATGCGCTCAAAAAACAGCGTAGAGGCTACAATCAGAGTGAATGCTTCGCTCGAGGCCTCTCCAAAGTTATGGGAATCCCCTACCGAGAGCTTTTGGTTCGAAAGAAGTTTACGACTACCCAAACCAACAAGTCACGGCTTGAACGACTTGAAAATGTGGAAGATGTGTTTGCCTTGAAAGAAGGACAAATCACGCAGGGGCAACGAATTTTGCTGGTAGATGATATCCTCACTACCGGTGCTACGCTCTGCGGCTGTGCACAAACCCTTTTGCGAGGCGGCGCAAAACATGTAGATTTGGCTACCATCGCTGCTGGTGGCCAATAAGACCTTTTTGCTATGATTCACGACTTGGAAACCCTCAAATACCCCATTGGAAAATTTTCTATACCCCAAACTGTGGAACAGGAAGCGGTCAATGCTGCGATTGTAAGTATTGCTGCATTTCCCAAGGCCCTCTTTCAAGTGGCTAGCCCGCTTACTCCTGCCCAACTCGAGCGCCCTTACCGCCCAGGAGGATGGACCGTCCGGCAATTGCTTCACCACTGTGCAGATAGCCATGGACAGGCCTTATTTCGGTTTAAACATGCCCTCACCGAAGAAAGCCCCAGCATCAAAGCCTACGACGAAGGGGCTTGGGCACAGCTTCCAGATTACCAACTCCCCGCAGCCGATGCGCTCGAGACCATTCGCCTTGTGCACGCCAGGTGGGTTCATTTGCTGCACAGCATGACGCCTGCAGATTTTAACCGCAGCTATTACCACCCAGAAAAGCAACGAACTCAGACGCTTGGAGAGGTGACCCTCATGTATGCCTGGCATGGAAACCATCATTTGGCCCATATCTCTGGGTTGATTGACCGAAATTTTGATCGTTAACTAGAAAGCCATGCAGATATCCCTCTCCAACCAACGCATCCTAGTGACCGGCGCTTCACGTGGAATCGGTCGCGCCATCGCGAAGCAGCTTTCGGCCTCAGGCGCTGAAGTCATCGTGCATTACAATACCCAAGAGGGAGAAGCCAAGGCCCTTTTGGCAGAGTTATCCACAACGGCCTACTTGGCTCCCTGTGACCTTTCGAATGCAGCCGAGGTCAAAGGATTTATTCCGCGTTTGGTGGAGAAATATGGCCCGATAAGCGCTTTGGTCAACAATGCGGGCATTTCACCAGCTGCTCCAGATACCCTTCCAACGGCCGATTGGCTGGATGTTTGGGAAAAAGTCTTTGCGGTGAACACCACCGCTGTAGGAATTCTCTGCAAAGAATTTGTAGATCATGCACGAATCCAGGGAAATGGCCGTATCGTGATGATTTCCTCCCGGGCAGCATTTCGAGGGGACACCCCTGATTACATGGCTTATGCGGCATCCAAGGGGGCCTTGGTGAGTCTAATGCGCTCGATAGCAAGGCATTACGGCAAAGAAGGCATCAAAGCCTTTTTGATAGCACCTGGATTTACACGCACGGATATGGCCGCTGAGATTTTGGCGCAGTATGGGGAAGATTTTGCCTTGCGTGACATTGCGCTCTCTGAGCTCACTTGTCCTGAGGATTTGGCGCCCATGGTAACCTTGCTTTGTTCCGGCCTTGCGGATCACGCCACAGGCACCTCCATTGACATGAATGCTGGTTCTTACGTCCGCTAGGCAAACAATGCCTTGTTCTTTGCGTTTTTAAAGGCAAAGCTCCGTTTCATGTCTACCAAAGCTCCAGTATTTACGCCCGATTTGATCAAGGTCTTGAAGATTTTCCTGGGTTCCGCTTTGGGGGTGGTGCTGTTGCTGTCCTTTTTTGATGGGTACCGAGCCGACAATACTGGAAAAGACCGAAGCTTTCAGGTAGCAGATGCGGATCGGCTATTCTTTCTCAACCTCCGAAGCATTCATTACGACCGAGAGCTGCGTCAAGAAGCGGAAATGGAGCTCTTTCGGCATGGGAAAAGACTAATTGACTCTCAGAATCCTAACTTTTTTCCTGCCATCCTATTTCCTTCGAAAAAAGAGGAGGCCTACTTGTTTTTTGAATTGGAAGGAGGAGATTATCCCATCCAAATTCAGGTGATGGATCAGGGAAAGGAAACCCAAATTTCTTTCGATTTGGCTGGAAATGCAGCCCATAAAGCCTTGGCAGAGCAACTTTGGCTGTTCATGCAGCGAGGAGCTTCTTTTACCTGGGAAGTCAACGGTAGGAAATCTCCGCTATGGGCCAATGAATCTGAGAAGGAAGTTTTAAAAACCGTCTTGACCGACTATTTTCGAGTACTCAACCAACCCCAACCCTAGTGGAAAACACCCCCAATTCCCCGATTGATTATTTTCGCACCCAGATAGGAAAAACCCTGGACCGCACCCCTTCTTCTGCTGGCAACTGGCTGGCAGGAGTCTTGTTGGCTGTGGATAACTCTGAAATCAAAGTGTCCTACACCGTACGTCCTGATATGTGCAATCCTGGCCGCATTTTGCATGGGGGCATCGCCTCCTTGATGCTAGACGACGTGATTGGGATGGGTAATTTTGTGGCAGGATCGGAGTTTTTGAT
>JBEDEY010000253.1:0-9465 GCA_041175425.1 Bacteroidota bacterium
ATTCGGGTGAAGAAGTTGATCTCCACAATGATGAAGTGGTTTTAAGTGGTTAACAGCTAACGGTCCACAGACCACAGCTCAGGCATTAGAACTTCAACCCTTTCTTCTTTTGGAGATGGATGAATAGGCTAAGACTTGATCACAGACGATAGGTTACGGCCTACAGGCGGTCACGGTAACAGCAGGTACTTCAACGCTGGAATACCAACTAATTCAATTCTAAAAAAAGAGTGGGGTTGAGCCTAAGGAAAAAGAAAACCCCGCCGAAGCAGGGTTACCTTAGGTCAGACTTGTGGAAGTCCCGTAGACTGGGCCATTTTTTTGATGGCTTTCACTACTTTTTCGGAAGGTTGCAATTTTACTTGCTCCAAAAACTCCACCGTGCTCAGCAGTTCAATGTATTCTTGCATCAAAGCGTCATCGCTGTGCAAGGCTTGCATTAAGAGTTCTTGTTCTACCTCCGACATTTCCTGATAGATATATCTAATCAGGTCATTTGGGGTAAATGATTTTATCATAGGCACTGTTTACTTGTTTCATTTTTTTTCGAATATGGTTGAGCGCATAGCGCATTCTACCCAAGGCTGTATTGATACTGACACCGGTTTGTTCGGCGATTTCTTGGAAACTCATATCTAAGTAATGCCGCATGATGACCACTTCCTTCTGAGCTTCTGGAAGCTCATCAATCAAGTTGCGCACCCAGGCCAAGGTCTCCTCTTTGATCCGTTGCTCTTCAGAGGAATCTTCTGCAAAGGATAGTGAATTGAGCAGATTGCTCCCATCTTCCAAGAGGATGGTGGGGTATCTTTTCGCCTTTCTAAAATGATCGATCGCCATGTTGTGCGCAATGCGCATCACCCAAGGCTGAAATTTACCTTCTTCGTTGTACTTGTCAGAATTCAAGGTGTGAAGCACCTTGACAAATACATCTTGTAGCAGATCTTCTGCTACATCCTGATCTTTGACGATCAGGAAGATGGTGGTAAACACTTTACTTTGATACCGATCTACTAAGAGATTAAAGGCAGCTTCATTACCATTACGATACAGGGTGATCAACACGCTGTCATCAGGACCTAATTGCTTACTCATTTTTAAGTTGGTTTATAAACAACGTAAAAGTCTAGGCCATAGTATCGGGTTAGGTGAAAAGATTTTTTTGAGGGGGTTGAAACTGCATTAAAAAGGATTCGAAACTACAGCGAAAATTTCAAATTATGCAACATTAGTGTTAAAATCAATAGTTTATTTTTTCATTTTTATTTTTTTATATTTTTTATTCTATCTAAATGGGTTTTAATAGTTTTTTATTTTTTTAGCCCCACTAGAATTGCTGAGGTTAGTCAAGATGGAGGGGTAAAAATCAGGACTTCTAAGTCAAGAAATCCGAGTGTTGAAGTCATTTAAAAAGTAAAAGGCAATGCTTACCTTCGTAGTCTTACACAGAAAAAAACGAATCATGGATTTAAGCGGAAAAATTATCTCCCAGCTGCCCGAAGTGAGTGGAAGCTCAAAAAGTGGCAATGCTTGGCGCAAGCAGGAATATATTGTAGAAACAGGAGGACAGTATCCTAAAAAAGTATGTATCTCCATCTGGGGAGATAAGATCGACCAATTTGGATTAAAGGTAGGCGAGCAAGTCAACCTTGGGATAGAGGTAGAAAGCCGAGAGTACAACGGCCGTTGGTATACGGAAGTGAAAGCATACAAGGTAGACCGCAGCCAAGGTGGAGGAATGCCAGTGGGTCCTCCAGATGTAGATACTTTTTACGAAGCAGCTGACGAGGACAAGCTTCCATTTTAAGATTGGGACTCAGGGAAGCTCCTTCCCAATTCACAAACACGACGCAAAAAAAAAAGCGAGACTTACTCAGTCTCGCTTTTTACTTTTAGTTCGATTCCATTTTGTCTCACACAAAATTGGCCACCTTTTTATTTCAAAATACCTACCCATTTACAAGGTAAAAAAGAGGGAGGTTATAGGGTTTTTTCAACAGCAGGCGGCAATTTGCAAAAAAGGGAGCGTAAATGCGCCGATTTACAAGGGCCTTTTAGGCCTAGGTAATGTACTTTCGTGGATCATTTTAATTGCTTTTTGAATTTGCTTATCCACGTCCTTGATTTTATTGATGGAGTAAATTACGTTTCTCCTTTTGCCTAGCGTCAGTCGATCAAAAATGGCTTTTAAGGACGGATCTTGCTCAAGTACAGCATCAAGCACTTCCGGCATGTCAACACCCAAAGGGTTGGGATCTTCTGTTAATTCAAAGAAAAGGTTGTCACCCAACTTCTTGTTTATTTCTTGTAAATTCTTGCTACTCAAAATGATAAAAAAATTACCATCTCCAAGGTGGTTTAACCCACATTGGAAGGTTACCTTTTTGTCAATCCTACATAAAAACCGCGTGTGCCTTTTGTTTTTGAATTGACCCACCACCTCGTTAGGGATAGTGAGGTAAAAATACCCTCCCTTTCTTTTTTCCAACTGACCAATAGACTGCTCAGTTTGATAGCTTGTGATTAGTTCATTCATTTACTATCAATTTCAACTGCCTTTCAATTTTTCTCCTTTGGCTGATAGCTGCGCAAGTTGACTTATTCTTGCTACCCTAGTTTTTTCTGATTTAGCCAACTTGATCCACCTCAGCACAAAACGCTTACTGGAATCATTGATGCCCTGAAAAAATTCGAATGCTCCAGCGTATTTTCGTAATTCTTCCTCTAAATCATGGGGGACTTTAAGTTGGTCTACATCCTCCATAAAATCCCACAGTCCATGCTGCTTGGACAGTTGAATAGATAAAAAACCAGGCGCTCGCATTTTCCCTTCATTAATCAACCTCTCAGCACGGTCTTTATACGTCTTTGCCCAGTGCTCTACCCTCCTAGGGGATATTAACTGCATAGTGCGGGTTTCATCCAATTTTCTTCGTATCCCATCAATCCACCCAAAAGCAACTAAAGCGTCTAGTACCTGTGAGGTAGAAAGGTATTTTTCAGGAACAATCTTTTTGAAGGTGACTAGCCAAACACTTTTCTTTTGGCTGTGGTTTTTGTCCAACCAATTGTCCAGCTCTTGAACTGAACTAACTTCTATCTTTTCAAAATTCGCGCTGTCAATCATTGGCTGATGAGTTTCGAAATACCTAAAGGTCAAAAAACGTGCCCTAGGGGTATTCGAGTAAGGTAAGCATCCAAACAAGGACAAAGGTTGTGTGAACACCCTCATGGTGAAAGGAATACAATAAGACAAAAAAAGCGAGACTTACTCAGTCTCGCTTTTTACTTTTAGTTCGATTTCTTCTCCAGATTCATCTTGGAACCTGTATTCCGTCACGGGTAGTGAAGAATCTTTGATCAGTTTTATCCATTTGTAATATTTAAAAAACCACTTTACTCGTCGGCTAATCAGGCCAGTGGTAAAGTAGGCATGCAGATACGGATGCAAGCCGATGTGGATTTTGTCCACGTTTTGAATGGTTGCCATGTGCTCCAAATCTTTTTCCAACTTATCGGCGACCAAAATGGACGCTTGGATTTTGCCGGTACCGTTGCAAGCAGGGCAGGTTTCCTTGGTCACAATGTTGACTTCTGGACGCACGCGCTGTCGGGTAATTTGCATCAGCCCAAATTTGCTTAGGGGCAATACGGTATGTTTGGATCTGTCAAACTTCATCTCCAACATCATGGCATCGAAAATTGCCTTTTTATTCTCGGCCTTTTTCATGTCGATAAAATCGACTACGATGATTCCTCCCATATCTCGGAGGCGGAGTTGTCTAGCAATTTCTTTAGCAGCTACCAGGTTGGTTTTAAGCGCTGTAGATTCCTGGTCACTTTCTTGATTGGACTTATTGCCACTGTTGACGTCGATGACGTGCAGGGCTTCGGTGTGCTCTATAATCACATAGCCTCCCTGAGGTAGGCTGACGGACTGTCCAAACAAGCTTTTGATTTGCTTTTCGATTCCAAAACTTTCAAATAGCTTAACCTTACCGTTGTAAAGTTTGACAATTTTTTCTTTTTCAGGCGCTATAGACCTGATGTAGGAACGGATCTGATCGTAAGTAGACTCTTCTTCTACGGTGATTGCATCGAATGATTCATTGAGCAGATCTCTCACAAGTGAGGAGGCCATGCTCATCTCTCCAATAATTTTGTCCCGGCTTTTGGCTTTCAGCAATTTGCTCATACCCTCTTCCCAGTTGGTGAGAAGATTTCGAAGGTCTTTATCAAGTTCCGTCACGGACTGACCTTCAGCCACGGTTCGGATGATTACCCCGAAATTGGCAGGTTTGATTGAATTGATAAGTCTGAGCAGCCTTTTACGCTCTTCATTGCTCCGTATTTTCTTCGATACATTGACTGTGTCGGAGAAGGGTACGAGCACGAGGTAACGTCCAGGTAGAGAGAGCTCACAGGATAGTCTAGGGCCTTTGGTTGAGATAGGTTCTTTGACAACTTGCACCAAAACCTGATTGGTTTTGGCTAGAATCTTGTCGATTTTGCCGACTTTTTCTATTTCTGCTTCGTTTTCAAAGCCCTTCAAAAGGTGGTTGCTATAGTTGTTGTTGCGTACCATCTTGGTAAACTTCAACAAGCTATTGATATTTGAACCCAGGTCTTGGTAATGAAGAAAGGCATCTTTCTCATAGCCTACATCAATAAATGCAGCGTTGAGTCCATTGACAATCTTGCGGACCGTTCCCAAATAAATGTCTCCCACCTTAAACTGGTTGTCCATCCCTTCGGAATGAAGTTCAACCAGCTGCTTCTCTTGCAATAAGGCTATTCGACTTCCATTTTGAGCAGAATCGATTAACAATTCCGTACTCAAATTTTCTTTTTACTAGTGTAAATGAACGTACTTTACTTCCATTAGCACGCAAAGAAGGGATTACTTCTTCTTGTGTCTGTTTTTTCTAAGTCTCTTCTTACGCTTGTGCGTAGCGATCTTATGTCTTTTTCTTTTCTTACCGCAAGGCATAGTTGTACAATTTAAAGTGTTTGTAATTTGTTATAGCTGGTCCAAGTAGCCTTGAATACTCTCCAAAATCATGGGATCTTGGGTCATTTTCTTGACTAGCTCAAACTGGGCTTTTGCTTTGTTTTTTTCTTTTGACTCAAAATAACTCACTCCTAGGTAAAACTGCCCCTGGATGTTTTGAGGATGTGCCTTGACCAATTCTTCAAATCGACCAATTGCTCGATCGTATTGCCCGGATTGCATAGAGAGTACACCCATGTTGAATAGGCCGTCTTCATTTTTGGGATCCGCTTCGAGGATTTCTCTCAAAAGCGTAATTCCCTGCATGGGATTGGCGGAAGACACATAGGTCATCGCTATTTTGGACTTCAAGTCTAGACGGGTTGGATCTTTTTCCAACACCTTGTTTAAGAAACTTCTGGTCTTTTCTGCCAGTACTTCTACTTTGTTCTTGTCTAGGGCAAAGGAAAAAGCATCGTAATTTGCTTTTCCAGCCTCCTCAATAAGAAATAAATTATCTGGCCAAAGCGTACTTGCCTCTGTCCAATAGTAGGCGGCACTGTCAAATATTCCTTCTTCCTTGTAAATCCCCGCCAGTACCTGTGCTGCCGCAACTTTCTCCTCCACCGAGGGTGCAGTTTGAAACTTGCTGATCAGCTGCGCTGCCTGAACTTTATTCTGGGAAGATAGGGTATTCTCATGCGATTCGGAAATGGCGGTGGTAGCTTCCGCTCCCTCTTCCATTTTAGCTCCCGTAGCCTCATTATCGACCACCACCTTGGGAAGAAGATAAAGGCCTGCTACCGAAGCGATACCGATGCCGATGAGAACAACCTGTAGTTTCTTCATGCCTTTAACTCAGGCTTAGGCCTGAGTAGCCATTTGTTTGATTTTTTTGCTGTTTTTAATTTTTTCTACAAAAACCTTGGAAGGCTTGAATGCAGGAATGTAATGCTCGTCTATTACAATTGCGGTATTCTTGGAAATGTTACGCGCAATTTTCTTTGCTCTTTTCTTGTTGATGAAACTTCCAAATCCTCTGACATAGATATTATCTCCATCTGCCATGGAATCTTTTACTACTTTGAAAAACGCCTCAACTGCTTGAGTTACATCGTCTTTTTGGATTCCGGTCTTCTCGGAAATTTTAGTAATTACTTCTGCTTTAGTCACTGTGATTAAAATTTAGAAATTTCGAAATAAGCTTAACAACCTATTAACCAAGTATTTTTGGGACTGCAAATGTACAAGAACCAACGCAATTAAAAAAGATATTCAAAAAAAATACCTTGGTTTGTAGTCCCGTAATGAATCCTAAATGAAGATCAAAGTCACTGAAAATCAATTCTTTTCAAATTCAATTCTTTCTTGGTATCAAGAAAATCCACGGCATTTACCCTGGCGCGAAACCCAAGATCCCTACAAAATTTGGCTCTCGGAAATCATTCTTCAGCAAACCCGCGTGGCACAAGGCTTGCCCTATTACGAAGCATTCTCAAAGGCCTATCCTACCGTGCAAGCACTGGCAGAAGCACCAGAAGAAGAAGTACTCCGTCTCTGGCAGGGATTGGGCTACTATAGCAGAGCCCGCAATCTTCACGCTTGCGCGAAATACATCTGGAAAGAATTAGGAGGGAATTTTCCCAACAGCTATGCTAGCCTTATTCAACTCAAGGGGGTGGGTAGCTATACCGCAGCAGCGATCTCAAGTTTTGCCTTTGGGGAAGTGCAGGCAGTGGTGGATGGCAATGTGTTTCGAGTGCTTGCCCGCTACTTTGGAATCGCCACAGACATTGCGAGTGGCAAAGGGAAAAAAGAATTTGAAGCACTCGCCAACCAGCTGATCCCCAAAAATTCCCCTGGGGAATTCAACCAGGCCATGATGGATTTCGGTTCGCGTTGCTGTGTACCCAAAAACCCATCCTGTGGTGAATGCCCACTTTCCGCCACCTGCTTTGCCTTTCAAAAAGGTCTCGTAGGCTCCCTGCCCGTAAAAATCAATAAAACTAAGGTCAAGGAACGAACCCTCAACTACCTGGTGATTCGCTGTGCAGGACAGGTCGTTTGGAATAAAAGAGGGGAAGGAGATATTTGGACGGGCTTGTATGATTTTCCCCTATTGGAGCAGGAATCCTACCCTTGGCAGGAAAATCTGCCCCAAGAAACTGTCCTTTATCCTAAAAAATACCGACATCTTCTGTCGCATCAACGGATACTTGGGAGCTTTTGGGAAATCGAACTTTCACCCAATAAACACCCTGAATTGGCTCATTGGTGCCAAAAAGAGGGATTTGACTTGGTGGATCAACAGCAAATTGACGCTTTACCCAAGCCCAAATTGATCGTTCGCTATTTGACTGATCGAGAGATTTGATTACTTTCAATCTTCTAAACTTTTTAACTACTAAAAACAAAATGTTATGGCAGGAGTAAACAAGGTCATTTTATTGGGACATCTAGGTGCTGACCCAGAAGTGAAATATTTGGAGGGAGACAAGGTAGTGGCTAACCTAAGCCTAGCTACCTCAGAGGCTTACCAAGATCGAAATGGCAACCGGGTTGAGCAAACCGAGTGGCACGACTTGGAGCTTTGGGACCAACAAGCGAAAATCGCGGAGAAATACTTGAAAAAGGGCTCTCAAATCTATGTGGAAGGCAAAATCAAGTCCGACAAATGGACAGATGAGCAAGGTCAAAATCGAAAGAAGATGAAGATCAGAGTCTTGAGCTTTACTATGGTAGGCGGCAAGCCAGAAGGTATGACCACTTCTCCCGCACCGAATACAGGAATGGCCGCAATGCCAAGTTCATCCTCCGTACCAAGCGCACCTATGGTATCCCTTGATGAGGGGGATGACGACCTCCCATTTTAATGGAATTCAAATCCCCTGTTCCTTGAATTCAGGGGATTTGATTACATTTGAACACTTATTTTCTCAAACACATGGATGACCCCTACCCGAGTTACTTACTGATAGCCCAGGTTTCTTCTTTTTCATTCTCTTATTTTTTGTTTAATGGGCTCGCGCTCCTGATCCTCTTGGTAGGATCTGCACTGGTATCTGGTTCTGAAGTTGCCTTTTTTTCGTTGAGTAAAGACGAGCTAACTGATCTCAACCAAAAACATCCAGAAAAAGGGCGTGTGATCACAAGCTTATTGGCCACACCAAAAATCTTGCTCAGTACTGTCTTAATTCTAAATAACCTAATCAATATTGGCATCGTCACCTTGACGACCTTTGTTACTTGGACCCTTTTTGGAACGAACGCTACTGGGCTAGTCGTCATATTAATTCAAACAGTAGGCGTCACCTTCGCCATCGTATTTTTTGGAGAAATTGTACCGAAAGTGTACGCCAACCAAGCCAATACTCGTTTTGCATTGGCACTAGCAAGGCCAATTACTTTCTTCACACACCTTTTAAAACCTTTTTCGGCATTTCTCATTGCCTTCAGCAACATCATTGAAAAGCGCGTTCAACAAAAAGGGTATTCACTTTCCGTAGATGAATTGAACCAAGCTTTGGAATTAACCACCGAAGATACCCCGGAAGAAGAAAAAGAAATCCTTCGAGGCATCGTGAATTTTGGTACGCTAAGCGTCCGTCAGGTCATGAAAAGCCGCATGGAAATCTCTGCCATAGATGTTGAAATTGATTTCCATGAGCTGATGGATAAAGTCAACAAAAGTGGCTACTCTAGAATCCCAGTGTACGAAGAGACGATTGACCGCATTCTTGGTATTCTCTACATCAAAGACTTGCTCCCGCATATCGAAAAGGATGAAACCTTCGAGTGGAAATCCTTAATTCGAAAGAGCTTCTTCGTTCCTGAAAATAAAAAAGCAGACTCCCTCCTCAAAGATTTTCAAAAAATGCGCGTCCACATGGCAATTGTCGTGGATGAATATGGCGGCACCTCTGGCTTGATCACCCTAGAAGACTTAATTGAAGAGATTATTGGAGAAATCAACGATGAGTTTGACGATACAGACACCTTGTTTTTTCAAGAGATCGATGTGGACACCTTTATCTTTGAAGGGAAGGTTTCCCTCAATGATTTTTGCAAAAAACTAGATTTAGATACCCAAGTCTTTGATGAAGTAAAAGGTGAAAGTGAATCTCTTGGAGGCTTGCTCCTTGAGCTGAACTCCAAATTGCCTAAAAATGGAGCTAAAATCCGCTTCAAAGATTTTGAATTCACCATCTTGGCGGTAGATACGCGGAAAATCAAAAAAGTAAAAGTCCACCTAAACGGAGGGGAAAAAGATAGTTCTTCCCCATTTACTGACTAATTTTTTATTTGGCATTTTGCCAATTTTACTGCTCGTATATTGGGAATATCGCAATTCAAAAAAAGGAATTGTACTATTTTTTCCAGTTGTACAAAATATTTTCCTTTCGCTATCGAAAAACTGGTATTCGAGTTTAAAATCTGCCTAATTTTAAAAATAAGGCAGATTATTTTTTTATAGC
>JBEDEY010000254.1:0-6982 GCA_041175425.1 Bacteroidota bacterium
CCTGGCATTTCGGCTTCCGCCAAACGAATTTCTTTTCTTCCCCACTCCGCTAGGGAGATGTCTTTGACTTTGAAGGGGATGTAATTGGAAGTGGACATAAAGTATAGTGAATTTTAAATATGTTATGCGTTAAAAGCCTGCCTACCGAAGGTTGGTTAAGCGTCTGTTTACCTCAGATTTACCTACCTCTGGTAGGTTTACCTGCTGAAAGTAAGCTGGTCGATTCTTTGACCTCGCAAAGGTATTGTATAAAATTGGCAATCAGAAGTAGAATCAAAAATTCGGAAAGGCAATCTCTTTAATGTCAAAGCTCCTTTGTTGGCCATTGGTCAGTTCCAACAGGAGATTCCCCGACTCTGAAAGACCTATAATTTTGCCAGCCAAGGCTTCTTCCCCCACCGTAAACAAGGCCTGCTGCTCAAACAAGTACAAGTGACGCAGGTATTCCGCCCTGATTTCGGCATGTTTACCTTTTTTAAGCGCAATGTACGCTTGCTCCAAATGCACAATTAAGAGTTTAAATAGCTCTTCCAAGGGATATACATTGGCAGTTACTAGGGAAAGCGAAGTTGCTTTCGGGCTTGCAAATTGGTTTTGATTGACATTTATTCCTACACCCACCACCGCAAAGTCCCAACCGCTGCTACCTACTAGGTTTTCGATCAAGATTCCTCCTAATTTTCCAAAGCCAGGAACCACCAGATCATTGGGCCATTTGACCATCAGCCCAGGAATATACTCTTGAATGCACCTGCGTATGGCATTGGATATAGCCATGTTGAGTACAAACTGTTCGCTTAAATCCAAAAACCTCGGTTGGAGCACCAACGAAAAAGTCAAGTTCTCTCCAGGCTTGGTTTCCCAGGAATTACCACGCTGCCCCTTGCCGCGCGTCTGGTGGTTGGTAATAAAAATACTCCCCTCTGCTGCCTGGCTTTGGCGTAAAGCCTGCAGGGCCATGTCATTGGTGGAATGACAGTCTGGCAGAAAATGAATATCTTTACCTAAAAAAAGGGTGTTGGCAAGAATTTTATACATTCGTTAATACTTCGAGATGCAAAGGTACCGAAGACTCTCTTTAAATCAATTCTATGACAGCACAACAGCTGAGTAAGATCATTGCCAAAGGAATGGAAGAAAAAAAGGCTTCCGACATATTGGTGATGGATCTCAGGTCAGTAAAAGATACCGTGACCGATTTTTTTGTGATTTGTTCGGGCAATTCGGACACCCAACTGGACGCAATTTCCAAGTCTATTGAGGAACAAGTGTACAAAGCAGGAGATTCTCCAGCTTGGAAAGTGGAGGGGAGATCCAATGGACAATGGATTTTGATGGACTACGTGAATGTAGTAGCCCATATATTTTTAGCAGACAAAAGAGCCTATTATGGTTTGGAAGATTTGTGGGGTGACGCAAAGACCACCCGCATTTCTTAAATTATCCAATGAACTTTCGAGTAGTAAATCTGTTTTAGCATATACACAAGTACCCCATAACTAGCAATGAGCGACAAAAACAAGAATAAAAATTTCACCCCGAAGGTGCCTCAAAAACCAAATTTTCAACTTTGGCTTATTGTAGCTGCAGTGGCAGTGCTTTTGGGACTTACCTGGATTCAACAACGCGGTGTGGTGTTAGACATCACCCAAAAGCGTTTTGAGGACATTTATACCGCCGGGGATGTGTCCAAGGTGGTCATTGTTCGAAACATGAACCGTGTGGATGTCACGCTCAAAGCAGCGGCGCTCCAAAAAGCCAAATACAAAACTGAGTTGGAGGCAAATTCCACCTTCTTTAATCCGGAAGGTCCTCATTATTCGCTCCAAGTAACTACCGCAGACAAGTTTCAAGCTGACTTTCAAGCGCTTGAAGAAAAAATGCCTGCAGGATCAGAAAAGATTGGTTTCTCCGTCACCAACGAAGAAAACTGGAGCAACTACTTTGGAAGTTTTGGTTTCATGATCTTGTTATTTGTGCTCTTCTGGTTTATGATGCGCCGCATGTCTGGAGGCGCAGGTCCAGGAGGTCAGATTTTTAATGTAGGCAAATCCAAGGCTCAACTTTTTGATGCCGACAACAAGGTGAAAATCACATTTGACAATGTGGCAGGCCTGGATGAAGCCAAAGTAGAAATTCAAGAAATCGTAGAATTCCTTAAAAACCCTTCCAAATTCACCAAACTTGGGGGCAAGATTCCAAAAGGGGCATTGCTAGTAGGCCCTCCAGGTACCGGTAAAACCTTGCTTGCCAAGGCTGTTGCTGGGGAAGCAGGAGTTCCGTTTTTTACGCTATCAGGTTCTGATTTCGTAGAAATGTTTGTAGGTGTGGGTGCAGCTCGTGTGCGTGACCTATTCAAGCAGGCAAAAGAGAAGGCTCCATGTATCATTTTCATCGATGAAATCGATGCCATCGGTAGATCTAGAGGCAAAGGCCAGATGCCGGGCTCGAATGACGAACGGGAAAATACCCTCAACTCCCTATTGGTGGAGATGGATGGTTTCGGAACCGATTCAGGAGTGATTGTTTTGGCAGCTACTAACCGTCCAGATGTATTGGACAGCGCCTTGCTTCGAGCTGGAAGATTTGACCGACAGATCTCCATCGACAAACCAGATATCGTCGGTAGAGAGGCCATCTTCAAAGTTCACTTGAAGCACATCAAGACCAATACGGAAGTAGATCCAAAGAAATTGTCTGCGCAAACCCCAGGCTTTGCAGGTGCTGAAATCGCCAACGTCTGCAACGAAGCCGCTTTGATTGCTGCCCGCAAAAATAAGGAAGCAGTGGACATGGAAGATTTCCAAGATGCCATTGACCGGGTCATTGGTGGATTGGAAAAGAAAACAAAAATCATCTCTCCAGAGGAGAAAAAAATCGTGGCCTACCACGAAGCTGGTCACGCGGTAGCGGGCTGGTTCCTGGAGCATGCCGACCCTTTGGTGAAGGTATCCATCGTCCCTCGAGGAATTGCAGCGCTTGGCTATGCCCAGTACCTGCCCAAGGAACAGTTTCTCTACCAAACTGAGCAGCTAATTGACGAAATGTGCATGACTCTTGGCGGAAGAGCTGCGGAAGAAATCATCTTTGGCAAGATCTCCACTGGAGCCTTGAGTGATTTGGAACGCATCACCAAAATGGCCTACTCCATGGTGTCGGTGTATGGCATGAACGAAAAGCTAGGGAATGTATCCTATTACGATAGCAAGAGTGATGGGTACAAAATGACCAAGCCTTATTCCGAAGCCACTGCCGAGATGATTGACCAGGAGGTGGGCAAGTTGGTACAGCATGCCTACACCCGAGTGCTTGACTTGTTGCGTAAGCATCAGGCAGAACTTGAAATTTTGGCCAGAGAACTTTTGGAAAAAGAAATTCTATTCCAAGCGGATTTGGAGCGATTGATTGGCAAGCGCCCTTTTGAAAAAGAGACGACCTACCAGGCATTTACCAATAAAAAGGAGCCTGTGGTGGTAGAGCCTACTCCTGAAGTAGCGGAAGTACCCGAAAAGGAAGATGCTGCGGAAGCCCTTTCTCCTACACCGGAGGCTTCTACTGAAGAACCAAAAACAGACGCCTAACACAAAAAGCCCCGCTAATTTCGGGGCTTTTCCTTTTTTGAGGGATTGCATCTATCTTTACCCCATGCAAGCCTCCGACCTGAATTTTTCCCTACGTGGAAAAAAGCTGTTCTTCGCCTCAGACTTCCACTTAGGTGCCCCAGATTTTCAATCGAGCAGGGAGCGGCAAGATCGAATCATCGCTTGGCTAGACTTTATCGCGGATGAGGCTGCGGCGATATTTTTGGTAGGCGATATTTTTGACTTCTGGTTTGAGTACAGGGAAGTCATCCCAAAAGGGCAGCTTCCCTTTTTAGCGAAGCTCTCTCAACTTCGTGACCGAGGGATTCCCATACTTTTTTTCACGGGCAACCATGACCTCTGGATGAAAGATTATTTCACGCAAGAGCTCGGAATTCCCGTGTATACCCATCCTATTGAAATTCAGGTAGAAGGAAAAAAAATCCTGGTAGGCCATGGCGATGGCTTGGGCCCTGGTGATCCTACCTACAAAGTGCTTAAAAAAGTATTTACCAGTCCGATAGCCCAGTGGCTTTTTCGTTGGATCCATCCCGACATTGGGGTTGGCTTGGCGCGTGCCTGGTCTGGCAAAAGCCGAATCAGTAACAGCAGTAAAGATGAACAGCGATTTTTAGGGGAAGATGAATGGCTCTGGGCCTATTGCAAGGAAGTGGAGCAATCCGCAGCCCATGACTATTACATTTTTGGACACCGCCACCTCCCACTGCAGCTCCCTGTTGGCCAAAGTGCTACCTATTTCAATTTGGGAGAATGGGTGAGTCAAAACACCTATTTGGAAATGAGCACTGCGGAAGTCAAACTCTTGAAGTTCAATCCCTTACTCGAAACTAAAGGGAGCCCAATCGATGCTTGCTATGGACACCAACGTTGAAGTAAGGAAGCTAACCCAAAAAAGCCCTTTCAAATCCAATTTGAAACGGCTTTTTAATTTTTACTTGCTTTGCTTTTGCGAGGCAAGCGGGATTTTTGAATTAAGAAATAGAAACTAGCTCAATGTCAAAAATTAAGTCTTTTCCTGCCAACTCGTGATTGGCATCCAATGTGATTTTCTCCTCGTCCATATCCACTACCGTGACCGGCATGGGCTGCCCTCCTGGACCTTGTAGGGTCAACTGCAATCCGATCTCTGGCTCGATATGTGGTGGAACTTCCGACAAAGGCACATCAATCATCATGTCTTGACGGCGTTCTCCGTAGGCCTCTGCCGCAGGAATAGTCACGGTTTTCTTGTCTCCGATCGCCATCCCATAGACTGCTGAATCAAAGCCTTTAATCATGTTGCCATCTCCAAGTGTGAAACTTAGTGGTGACCTGGAAACGGAGGAGTCAAAAATACTCCCATCTTCCAATCTTCCGGTGTAATGGACGGCTACAGCATCCCCTTTTTTAGCTGACATTTGATTCAGTTTTAGTGAAGCCCAAAGGTAGGAAAAATGCTTAGGCACCCAAAATCAAAAAAAGTGTCCGATAACCAGATAAAATCGTACATTTTCGGACATATTTATACTGCAAAACTAGGTTATAGGGATCCAATTCCTGTTGGCACTATTTTTCTAGGGTAAAGACAAAACAACTCCCATGGAACAGCAACTCGGACGTATACTCATCATCGATGACAACGAGGACTTACTTTTTGCAGCGAAAATGCTGTTGAAGAAGCATGCCAAAGAAGTACACATTGAAAAGGACCCTCGACGGATCCCATTTTTGATCAATACCCAAAACTTCGATGTGATCCTATTGGACATGAACTTCCGAGAAGACACTACCTCTGGCAAGGAAGGATTCTATTGGTTGAACCAAATTAAAGAGATCGATCCCAATGCAGTCGTGATCCTGATCACCGCTTTCGGTGATGTGGAAATGGCCGTGCAGGCGCTAAAAGAAGGGGCAACCGACTTTATCTTGAAGCCTTGGCAAAACGAAAAATTAGTAGCTACACTATCTGCTGCGCTCAAACTCAAGGAGAGCTATACTCAGGTGGATAAGTTGAACAAAAAGCAAAAAACCCTACAGAGCGATCTTAAAAAGGACTACACGGAGATCATTGGACAATCGGCCTCCATGAAGAATATCTTTTCCATCATCGACAAGGTAGCCTCCACCGATGCCAATGTCTTGATTTTGGGAGAAAACGGAACCGGAAAAGAGCTCATCGCTCGGGCGATTCACGAACGATCCTTACGGAACGACGAGATTTTTGTAGGTGTAGACATGGGATCTATCACAGAATCCTTGTTTGAATCCGAGCTCTTTGGGCACAAGCGGGGCGCATTTACGGATGCCAAAGAAGACCGAGCCGGAAGATTTGAAGTAGCAGATCAGGGCACCTTATTTTTAGATGAGATTGGCAACCTTTCCATGCCTTTGCAGTCCAAACTACTCACTGTGCTCCAAAAGCGGGAAGTAACCCGCATCGGAACCAACCAGTCCATCTCGGTAGATATCCGATTGATCTGCGCGACGAATATGCCCGTGCACGACATGGTTGGAGACAATGCCTTCCGACAAGACCTCTTGTACCGCATCAATACCGTCGAGATCTACCTGCCTCCTCTGCGGGAGCGACAGGATGACATTCCGCAGCTAGCCAATCATTACTTGAGGCAATACGCTCTGAAATACCGCAAAAACTTTCAAGGCATCCGGCCACAGGCCATGGATCTGCTGCAGCGCTACAACTGGCCTGGCAATATTCGAGAGCTTCAGCATGCCATCGAGCGGGCCATCATCATGGCAGATGGAGATGAACTGGATAGTCGGGACTTCTTTTTCCTATCCGCCAAGCCAGCATCCGAAAAGGTGCAGCAGAGTAGCACGCTAAATTTGGATGACATGGAGCGCACGACCATTCAGCGGGCCATCGACAAAAACGGGGGAAACATCTCCAAGGCAGCCAAGGAACTAGGGCTCACACGCGCCTCGTTGTACAGAAGATTGGAGAAGTATGGATTATAAAGTTGGCTTACTTGGCCGCATCGGGTTACTTACGGCAACTCTGTTTCTAACAGCTTACTCTCTCTTGGGAAACTGGGGTGTCTTTGCGACTTCCCTATTTCTGATTGTGGCAGGGATTCAGCTGATTTTTTTGGTGAATTATGCGGAGAGCTCTTTCAAAAAAGTTCGTCTTTTCCTCAACAACATCAAGCAAGACAAGTACAGCCAGCTTTATCCGGTCAAATTTGACGGGACAGAAACCGATGACTTGCACATTGAATTCAATGCCATTTTGGCCAAGCTCAAGGAAGATCAGGCGGAGAAGGAGGCCAACTACCAGTATTTCCGCTCCGTATTCAAGCACCTGAGCATTGGTTTGATCACCTTTGGAGAAAATGGAGAGATTCAAATCCTCAATGTGGCCGCCAAGCGCATGCTGCAAG
>JBEDEY010000255.1:0-6720 GCA_041175425.1 Bacteroidota bacterium
AAAAGAAGCCCTTTTCGGAGGAACTGCTCAAGAATTTTACAAAATTTAATCCGTATCGAAGCAAACATGGATTTACAACTTCAGGATAAAGTTATTTTAGTATCTGGTGGTGCAAAAGGCATCGGAGGAGCGATTTCAAGAGGTCTAATCGAAGAGGGGGCTATTCCCGTAATCATTGACCCTTCCGAAGAGGAGGGGCAGGAACTGCTGGTGTTTGCCAAAGGAAAAGCCTTGCACCTCAAAAAACGACTTTTCTCTGCAGCAGACGCTCAAGAAGTGGTTCAGGCCACACTCTCCACCTACGGCAGAATCGATGGACTCGTAAATAACGCAGGCACAAATGATGGAGTAGGATTGGAAAAAGGAAGCCCAGAGGCTTTCCTCCAGTCGGTAGAAAAAAATGTAGGCCATTACTATTTCCTCGCCCATTATGCCCTGGAAGCCTTGAAAAAATCCAAGGGGGTGATCCTAAATATTTCCTCTAAAACTGCCGTTACGGGACAAGGCAATACCTCAGGGTATGTCGCTGCAAAAGGGGCTCAGTTGGCCCTCACGAGAGAGTGGGCGGTAGAACTACTCCCCTACCACATTCGGGTCAATGCCCTTGTTCCTGCAGAAGTGTATACTCCAATGTATGCCACTTGGATTCAGTCATTTCCAAATCCAGCAGAAAAATTGGAAGAAATTAGCCGCAGAGTGCCTTTTCAAAACAGGATGACTACGGCCTCAGAAATCGCAAACATGGCGCTATTTCTTCTTTCCGAAAAAGCTTCACACATCACCGGACAGCATATTTTTGTCGACGGTGGTTACACGCACTTAGACAGAGCCTTATGAGCAGCAAAGCCGAACTTGTTCCCAAGAAACTACTACTCCCCTTTATCTTAATCACCTCCTTGTTTGCGCTTTGGGGATTCGCGAATGACATCACCAATCCCATGGTGGCGGCATTTAAACGAGTATTGGAACTGACAAATACGCAAGCTTCTTGGGTACAGCTGGCTTTTTATGGTGGCTACTTCACGATGGCCTTGCCTGCAGCCTTTTTTATTAAAAAATACTCCTACAAAACTGGGGTTCTCCTTGGCTTAGGATTGTATGGCTTTGGAGCCTGTCTTTTTTACCCCGCTGCAGCATTCGAGAGCTATGGGTTCTTTTTGGCAGCACTGTACATCCTCACCTTTGGATTGGCATTTTTGGAAACTACCGCTAACCCCTACATCCTGTCCATGGGCAGTGAAGAGACCGCCACGCAGCGCTTAAACTTGGCACAAGCCTTCAACCCTATGGGGGCATTGGCGGGTCTGTTTGTGGCAAAAACTTTCATTCTCAACGATCTCCAAAGTTCTGCCACCGACGAATCCGGTAAAGTATACCTATTCGATAGCCTCGATGAAGCCACAAAGGCAGCCATCCGCAGCAATGACCTTATGGTTATTCGAGATCCTTATGTGATGCTTGGACTCGTCGTCTTGGTGATATTGGTGGTAATTACCTTGGTAAAAATGCCGGAAACAAAGGTTGACGGTGAAAAAGTAGACTTTATTCCTACTGTCAAGCGGTTGGTAAAGAATAGAAATTTTGTGGAAGGCACCCTGGCGCAGTTGGTGTATGTAGGAGCGCAAATTATGGTTTGGACCTACATTTACCAATACGCTGAAGCACTGGGAATCCAAACTTATGAGGCAGTCAATTATGCCTTTGCCTCCTTAGGCGTGTTTTTAGTGGGGCGTTGGATTTGTACCTTCCTATTGCGAATCATCCCTGCTGCAAGTCTTTTGGCTTGGTTTTCCGTGTTGGCGATGGCCTTTACACTCGGCGCTATTTTCATCACGGGGATGGTAGGACTCTATTCGCTTGTAGGAGTGAGTTTTGCGATGTCTTTGATGTTTCCCACCATCTATGGGATTGCATTGGAAGGACTTGGAGAGGATTCCAAGTTTGCTGCTGCATTTCTGGTAATGGCAATCGTTGGAGGAGCCATCATGCCCACACTTCAAGGAATGATTTTGGATTTGGGAGGCACCGGTTATACAGACATCTTGATCCTTGGAGTTTCTGAAGTCAACTTCTCGTTTACCTTGCCATTGGCATGCTTCCTACTCGTTTTTATATTCGCCATCCGAGCCCGAAAATAAGTTCATCCACCTTTTTCTGCTGCCATGAAAACATTCGTCCTCATCTGTGATCTCAAAAATGAGCCCGAGGCCATTGAAGCCTATGTTCGCTGCCACGAACAAGTGGATCCAGCCATTCTGGAAAGTATACGTGTAGCGGGAATCCTGGAAATGAGCATTTACCGATGGGAACAACGTCTCAGTATGATCCTTGTTACTTCAGATGACTTTAGCTTTGAAAAAAAAGCAGCGCTGGATCTGGCCAACCCAAAAGTTCAAGAATGGGAGGCATTTCTTGGGCAGTACCAAACTAATCTTCCTGGCACTCCTCCTAACTGGAGATGGGCCCTCACCGAAAAAATATTCAGCTTTAGCTCCTGAGGCATTGGTCAATGGACCAAATAAAAGCCACTTCAATTAAAATGAACTTAACGCTATGAAATACATTCTAACCCTTCTCGTTCTCTTTTCTGCTACTAGCCTAGCTTTTTCCCAAAATCATACCCTCAACCTATGGCCGGGACTTCCTCCCCTACAAAAAGTCTCGGATCAACAAGAAAAATCCGTGCAGGAGGGCATTGTTCGCATATCCAACGTTCAAATTCCCAGTATTGAGGTTTATCTGCCGACCCAGCAGATTGCAACTGGAGAGGCAGTTTTGATTTTCCCTGGAGGAGGGTATGGTATCCTGGCCTACGATTGGGAAGGAACTGATTTTGCAAAATGGCTCAATGCGCAAGGAATAGCAGGCATCGTCGTCAAGTATCGACTGCCAATTTCCAGCTCCCTTACAGATCCAAAAGAAGTTCCCTTGCTCGATGCACAACGCGCCATCCGCTTGGTGCGGCAGCATGCAGCGGCTTGGCATATCAACCCGTCCAAAGTCGGAATCATGGGATTTTCTGCAGGTGGGCACCTGGCAGCCACTTTGAGCACTTCCTTTGCCCATCAGCTACCGCTTGAAAAAGACTCAATCGATACCCTCTCGGCTAGACCAGATTTTTCGATTCTAGTCTACCCAGTCATCTCTTTTCAAGATGCCCCTACCCATGGTGGCTCACGCAAAAATCTGATTGGGGACCCTGCAAGTCCTGAATTGGTGAAGCGGTTTTCCAACGAACTTCAAGTCACTGCAAACACCCCTCCTACCTTCCTGGTCCATGCCCAAGATGACAAAGCCGTTCCCCTTGAAAATTCCTTGCTTTATTATCAAGCACTTCATGCGAAAGGTGTAAAAGCTTCCCTGCACATTTATCCTACAGGAGGCCATGGCTTTGCATTTGGTTTGGGAAAAGGGGCTGTGGAAGGATGGCGAGACGTGTTGCTAGGTTGGATCAAAGAAACTGTGAACTAAACTCTCAATTCATTTACCTAGAAATTAACTAATCAACTAACTGAACACTCCATGCCTATTCGCGTAATTGCCTTTGATGCGGACGATACCCTTTGGATCAATGAAACCTACTTTCGTGAGGCTGAAGAAAAGTTTGCAAGTCTCCTCGAGGATTTTCTTCCGCAGCATGCGATCATGAAAGAGCTTTACCGCACTGAAATAGCAAATTTGAGTCTCTATGGCTATGGCATCAAAGGATTTATGCTTTCGATGATCGAGACCGCACTTCGGATTTCGGGAGAAAAAATGCCCATTGCGTTGGTGGAAAAGATCATTCAAATCGGACAAGAAATGCTGGGAAAACCGGTGGATTTGCTTCCAGGGGTGAATGAGGTCTTGCAATCCTTGCAGGGAAAATACCGCATCGTACTAGCTACCAAAGGGGATTTGGTCGATCAGGAGCGGAAACTTCAAAAATCTGGATTAGAAGGCTTTTTTCATCACATTGAAATCATGAGTGAAAAACGGACTTCGGATTATGAAAAATTGATTGGGCATCTCGATATCCAAGCCAGCGAATTTGTAATGATCGGCAATAGCCTCAAGTCGGATATCCTGCCTGTTTTGGAGCTTGGCGGATACGGGATACATGTTCCTTTTCATACAACCTGGATCCACGAACAAGTGGATCACGAAGTAAAACACGAACGATTTTTTACCGCGGAGCACCTTGAGGAGGCTACAGCTCGAATACAATCCTTCTCCTAAGCAATTCCCATGAATCGACTAAAATCCATATTCTTAGCTCAGATTTTTATCATTTATACGCGCTATTTGATTGGAGGTGCATTTGTTTTTGCCTGCATCATCAAGATTAAAGGCAAACGATTCACTACCTATTCACATGAAGATGCTCCGATAGGGTCGACTATGCACTTTTTCGAAGTGCTTTACCAAACTGGACTCTACTGGCAATTTATCGGATGGGCGCAATTGCTAGCTGGTTTCTTGCTGATGACCCAGCGTTATGCCAAGCTTGGTGCGTTGGTCAACTTTCCCATCCTCCTCAATGTGTTTGTGATTACCATTTCGATGGAATTTGGAGGGACACCTGTCATCACTGGATTGATGCTTTTGGCCAATCTTCTACTTATTGTTTGGCATTGGGGAGAACTCAAATCCTTGATTAATTTACCCTTCACGCCTGAACCCAAAAATCAAGAGGAAAACAACCCTTTATGGGCGATTACAGGCCTACTCTTATTTTTATTTACTGCAGGATATCGGGTATTGTTTGATATGTACAACCCATTCTTCTGGTTTGGAGTGGGTTTTATCATCGGACTTAGTGCCTTCCTAATTCGAATGATTCAGCGCAAGCGATCCAAAAAGAACTTGAACCAAGGGTAAAAATGAAACAAAGGAATTCCTCCAAGGCATTCCAACTGTTTTTGAGAAAAAGAAGAAAATGGCCTTCCTATTTCTGGCGTTGTCCAGGCTGGTAGGAAGTCACTTTTCTTTTTTCAACATCCTCACGGTAAAAGGCTACCTCTTTGAATTGGGCATCTGCATAGCGCTGGCCCTGATCAAAGAAATGGGGAGAATTAGGATCTGCTTGTTGTCCACCTGCTAGGATGGATTTGGCACGAACCTTTTCTCCAAATTCAACCACTGCTACAAAGCTATTGCCTCGGTAGCCATACAGTCTTTTGGTAGTTGAAGTGGCTCTCGCACCATAAGCAGCCAATGCACCCCAATTGCCAGATGCCAGCCCCACTGGCACATAAGGCTTGCTATCATCAAAATCTGCATCAATGGCTCCACTCAAACGCTGAAAGCGGTTGATCTCTCCCCAAGGCGTATTCCAAGTACCAAAATCGCGAGTCATTTGATCCAAGGTCTGGATAAATACCGCTTGGATTTCAGCAGCAGTTGGAACCTTAGCAGATGGATCTTCCTGAGCAAATCGGTTCAAACTTCTAAATCGCCGCTGGTAATTTTCTCCATAAAAATGAGCGATGGACATGGCTACGGACTCTTTGGATGTTCTGAAATCCCAAGTCCGGAGCTGTTCCATTGCCGGGGTATATGACGCAGGAAGTGTAGCCGAAATCGATCCAAGCAATTCAGGAATTAAAAAAGAGAAAGCTGGGAGGTAGGGATCGTATGCAAGTTGTAGAAAGGTGTCCAAATTGAGTTTCTCCTTTTGCTGGGACAGCAACTGGCTTGCATGAATTCCACGGAAATTTTCTTGATCTGGAGCCATGTAAAAAGGGTAATTCTCCCTTTTGGGACTAAACTCCCCTGCTGCTGTGAATGGGGTGGAATTGCAATTTTGAATCCATCCAGTACCGGGGTTGAGAATAAGAATGCTCTCATCCACTGTGTGTAGGCCCTGCCAATCCGTAACAGGATCAGTCCCATCTACCGATTTTGAAAAATCAATTTTCGGATTTCTTTTGGGAATAAAATTTCCGTGAAAGTATCCAATATTCCCTTCAGCATCGGCAAAAACTGTGCTATTGGAGCTATTGGTTCGGATATTCATCATTTCCTTGAATTCCTTATAATTGGCTAGTTTGGTTCGGGTATAGCTTTGAACCAAAGCCTGAACAGGATCCCAATTAATCTTTGTTGCCACCCACTTCCCCTGTTCCAAATGAGTGATGGGACCATGGTGGGTGCGGTAGATGGTGAAGTCTTTTTCCTTGAGCTGCTCTCCCTCCTTGTATTTCAAGGTGATTTTCTGAGTAGCTACCGGTCTGTTTTCATTTCCATAGCGGTAGGAAAATTTGCCGTTCTTTTCGGAAACATCTTCTACAAATTCATCGATGAAGTCCACAAAGTTAGAGGTGTGAATCCAGCCTGTTTTTTCATTGAAGCCTTGGTACACAAAAAACTGCCCCCAGGTAACTGCTCCATAGGCATTGAGACCTTCTTCGCTAATCACGTGTACTTCAGGGCGAAAATAAAAAGAGGTATGCGGGTTGATGAGCAGCATCGCATGGCCTGATTCAGACTTGCTCGGCGCGATGGCAATGCCATTGGATCCTTTGGGTTCATCAAACACAAGCGGAGTTAATTGATCCTGTGCTTCTTGAAATCCTAGGATAGACTTGGGTTCATAAAAGGCCTTCAATTGCGCTGTAGAAATGCGCTCCAAGTCTCCACCTATGGATCCCTCAAAGAAAAACAGGGGCATCCACGGTTCGTAATGCGTGATTACCTGTGGCTTTACTTCTGGATGCGTATGTAGGTAATAGTTGATGC
>JBEDEY010000256.1:0-6129 GCA_041175425.1 Bacteroidota bacterium
ATTCTGGCCATTGCCTTGATGTACATCAAGCGCTTTTTCCGGAGTCTGACCATTTACTTCAAGTTGATCACTGCCTTTTTACCTACCGCTGTGGTAGGTTTGCTGGCTTACGACTTCATCAAGGCCTACCTCTTTAATCCCGTGGTGGTATCGGTATCGCTGATCTTGGGGGGTATCATCCTGATTTTTATTGATAAAAAAGTCCTTCAGCAAGAAACGACCGTGGTGGAGGTGGAAGATCTTTCCTACAAAAACGCCTTTTTTATCGGCCTTTGCCAGTGCTTGTCCATGGTGCCGGGCACTTCCCGCGCCGCAGCGACTATTATTGGAGGGGTATTCAATGGTTTGAATCGAAAGCAGGCTACCGAATTTTCGTTTTTGCTCGCCGTACCTACGATGCTTGCCGCTGGGGGCTACGACCTACTCAAGTCGGATCTTGCGTTCAGTAACGAGCAATTGGTCTTGTTGGGAGTTGGATTTGTGGTGGCCTTTGCTTCGGCTTGGGTAGCAGTTAAACTGTTTTTGACTTACGTTTCTAATCATGGATTCACGGCCTTTGGTTGGTACCGAATCGCCCTCGGAATTTTGTTCTTAATCTTTATGTGGGGCGCGGATTTGTAGGCTTTTTTTGGTCGTCAACAGTTAGCAGTCCACTGTCCACAGCCCACTTAATTGACCCTCACCTATTTTCTTTGGTTAGTGGTGAAAAAGCGTATAAGCATACATTTTATTAACTAAAAATCCCTTTTTCATTTCGAAAAAGGGATTTTTAGTTCAAGTACTTCTAATGGGCTGTGGACTGTTGACCGTCATCTGTGGACGTATCCGCATGCTTGTGACGCAATTTTAACTTACGTACCTAGTTGCGGATACACCACTTACTTTTTGTTTTTCACATACTTCTCCAGCCAGCTATCCATTTCCCATAAGGTGTGGAGGATGGATTCTTTGGCGGCATAGCCATGGCTTTCGTGAGGAAGCAAAACCAATCGTGTGGTAGCACCATGTCCTTTGAGGGCATTGTAGTAGCGCTCGGATTGGATGGGGAAGGTGCCCGAATTGTTGTCTGCTTCTCCATGGATGAGGAGAATTGGGGTCTTAACCTGGTCTGCAAAAGAGAAGGGAGACATGTTGAAATAGACCTCTGGGGCTTCCCAGTAGCTGCGCTGCTCGTACTGGAATCCAAAGGGAGTGAGGGTACGGTTGTAGGCTCCGCTGCGTGCGATGCCTGCGGCAAAAAGCTGGGTGTGAGAAAGCAAGTTGGCCGTCATAAAGGCACCATAGGAATGTCCTCCTACCGCGATGCGGCTTCTATCTCCAACTCCCATTTCCACTACCTTGTTGATGGCTGCTTCTGCATTGGCTACGAGCTGCTCGATAAAGAAATCGTTGGGTTCCAGTTCCCCTTCCCCTACGATAGGCATTTCGGTTTGGTCCATAATCGCATAGCCACGGGTCACCCAATAGAGTGGAGAGCCCCAGCTGAGTCGGGTAAAGGTGTACTTGGAGCCCCGTACCTGTGCTGCATCTGCAGCAGACTTGTACTCTCTAGGGTAGGCCCACATAAGCACAGGAAGTTGCCCATCGCGTGCAGGATCGTAGCCTTCGGGAGTGTACAAGACGGCAGAGAGGTTGAGGCCATCCTTACGAGGGTAAGTGATCAACTGCTTTTTAATTCCTTTGAGGGTAGGATAAGGGTCTGCAAAAGCGGTTAGCTGCTTCGGAGCCACTCGTTTTTTGGTGTTCACCAACCAATAGTTGGGACTCATGTCGGTGCTCTCCTTCAGGGTGATCAATTGGGAGCCCTCCTTATCGAGTACTTTTGTTACTCGTTCGTAGTAAGGTGCTTGGGAGCGCCACAAGATTTTTTGTTCCTTGGTGCTGGTATTGAAGGTGGATAGAAACGGCATGCTACCCTCTGGACTACCCCCTTCGGAGGTCATAAATACCAAGTCCCCATTTCTTTGGAGTACTTTTCTTCCGTAGGTATTGTCCGTTAACAATGGGCTACCCGGATCATTGTACAGGTCGTCAGAGGAGCGCTCAATGATCGTTCGAGGAGCTTGACTTGGGGCTCCGGGCTGGAATACGGATACTTTTTCGGTGCGGCTTGCCGACCAACGCTCGCTGAGTAAGGCAAAATTCTCGTCTGACCAGCTGATGCCTCCAAATCGCAAGGTGGTACCTACTAGTTTTTGCTTTTCTCCTGTAAAAGGCGCCATCAAGGTAAACACGATGTCGCGTTCGGCCACTTTAATTTTGGGATCGCCTTTGTCTTGTGCTTCGGCCCAATACAGGGTGGCAGGGGCATCTGCTCGCCAGTTGACATTTCGAATTCCGCTGACGGTGGCATCAAAGCCTGTGGGTCTTACCTCATCTAGCGGAAGTTGAGCCAGTGTTTTCAAGGTTGCGCCCTGGCTGCTCCAAATTTCTACCGTGTAGGGGAATCGGTCGGCTGGCACGAGGTAGGAGAATGGTTTTTGAATGGACTCGACCAAAAGGTAATTTTTATCAGGGCTGAGGAGCATGGATTTGATCATGGCGGGTTTTCCCACAGCTGTACTGCTGCCGTCAAGCGTGATGCGCATCAATTGAGAATCCATAAAATAGGCAAACAAGGCCTCATCGTGGGGATTGGCTAGCAAATCCTGGTAGGTGCGACTAGGCGCAGCTTTGCCGGAAGTTTCTTGGATGGTGGGTCCTGCAGGGGCCACTGGTGCCGAAGGAACTTTTCCCCGAGCGGGATTGACTGCTTTGATGAGGAGGCTATTGTCTGCTAGCCAGGCCATGGAATTACCCAGCACTTGGTTGAGGATAGGTCCAGTGAGTGCCTTGGCAGTATGGGTGCTGAGGTCGACTACCCAGAGGCTGATGCCTTTGGCTTCGGTGTGGGTGAAGGCCAAGTAGCGCTCGTCTAGTGAGAAGGTGAAGCCAGCCATTTTCGCTGGTGAAGGAAGTCCAGTCACCTGTATTTCTTCTCCCGTGGCTGTTTTTTTGATTTTCAAGTTGGTATATCCTCCTGCGCGACTAGGGCCAGACGTACTGGGATTGATCCGTAGGCCTGCAATGCGAAGCTCGGGCTGTGCCAAGTCCTCGATGGAGGGAGACTCTGTTCGCTCCAAGAGTAGCATGAAGGAACCGTCCTTGGAAAATGTGACCGCTGGGGTGGAGGGTGCATTGACTAGGTCAGCAATGGATGCTGGGGGAGTTTGATAGGAAGTCTGTGCGGATACAGCCGAACTGATCAGCAGCAGAAAGCACAGCAGAAGAGAATTTAGCGAGGTTATTTTCATGGGTAAAGGGGGTAAGTAACAAAAGCAAGGTACTAGAATAATGCTTTTCTAAAAACAGGGAAATTAGGAATGGCAAAAAAAAGGCCCAACATCAAGTTGGGCCTTTTCAAATGAGTAGGAAGGATTATTTTCCTCTTGCTCCGATGGAAACCATCGCGCAGCGGAAACCAATGTGGTTGGTCGATGAATCTTGGTGCATGAAGCGGCGTGCTCCCGGTGCCAACCAATAGGTGACATCTCTCCAAGAACCCCCTTTGTATACCCGGATGGAATCGTTGAGTAGTGCCGTGCCGTAGGTTTCTTTTTCGTCGTACACCCCGTCTTTCCGCAAAGGATTGAGGTCATCTGCGTCTTGGAAAGATAGCGGTCGGTACACATCGTAAACCCATTCGTTCATGTTTCCAGCCATGTTGTACAATCCAAAATCGTTGGGTGCCATGTCGTACACATTGGTAGGCAAGATTTCACCATCGTTGGTTTCATCTCCTGCGATACCTGCATAATCTCCTCTGCCACGCTTGAAGTTGGCTAAGAAATCACCTTGACTGCCTCCTTTTTTGCCACGGCCATCGTAGGGATTACGCACCCCTCTTCCGTCCCATGGATAAATTCGCCCGTATTCCTGATTTTCATCCAAGTACTGCGTTCCAATCATGGCCTTGGCTGCATATTCCCATTCAGTTTCGGTAGGAAGTCTGAATTCAGCAATGACAACTCCTCGTTCGATCAACTGAGATCGGGTAAGCGCTGAGTCCAAACCTTGTCGCTCCACCTCAATTTTTTGAACATAGGCTGTTCTCCACTTGGCATAGGCATCGGCCTGAGACCAAGATACTCCTGCTACAGGGTAAAAGTTAAAGCCTGGGAATCTGAAGTAGTAGGACTCGTAGACGTCGTTGAAGGTCATGGCACCTCTCCAAACTTTCTCAGAGGGCTCTAGCTTTTTCAAGGAATCCGCGGTCACACGCTTTTTCATAGCGAATAAAAATTCCTTGTAGTCGTTGTTGGACATCTCGGTTTCATCCATCCAAAAAGTGGAAATCGAAACGGTTCGTTCCACGTTGTCACGGAAAGCCATAACATCCTCCTCCTGTGAACCAAGCACTGCTCGACCGCCTTGAATCAATTTTAGGTTAGGTCCAGGGATTTGTTCTGCCTTTTTGGCTACGAAAAATTGAGTAGAGTCATCCGCATCAAAAGAAAAATCAGCACCCGTAGTGGCGCTTCGTTTTCCAGGAGAACCAGCAGTTCTTCTGCCGTAAGAATTATTTTTCTGGCAAGAGGACAGGACAGTAGCTGTCACAAGTGTTAGGGCGATGGCCCAGCTCCTCCAGTTGTTCGGTAGACGCATAGGTGGTATGTGTTTGGTCTATTTCTGTTGCTAATATACAAGGGCTTGGGCGATAGCACAAAAGCCGCTTTAAAATTGTTGGGTATATGGGCCTGCCTACACGGAGGAAAACAATCCTGCGGGCGGGAGGCGCATACAAAAGTACTATAATTTAACTAAGGGCGTTTCCCTTACGCTTTTACTTCAATCGGTTTCTAAAGCCCAAAAAGGGAGATAAGCCCTGCCTTTTTTCACTTTTAAAGGAGCAGACTTAGGAAACTTTCATTTCTCTTAGCAAATGCTGTGCCTTTTGTATGTTCTTTACCTGATCGACGCTGAGAATCAAACGATTTTTGTGTTCTTTTATTTTACAAGTCTTGGGATGTATTTGTACAAATTTCATCATGTTCCCAAAAATCGCCGAACCATAGTAAGCTTCTTTGCTCGAGGGAAGGAGGTAGCATTTCATCTGAGATGCTTTGAGCACCAACTTTTCGATCCCCAATTCCTCTGCCTGCCAACGCAAACGAACCGCTTCCATCAGGTCTTGCACGGCCTGTGGAGCTGGTCCAAATCGATCCTGTAGCATCTTCCCAAATTTATCCAGCTCTTCTTCCTTTTCGAGGGCATCCAACTTGGAATAAAGCCCGAGTCGCTCGCTGATATTGCTCACATAGGACTCGGGAATTAGCAATTCGAGGTCTGTTTCAATTGTGCAATCTTGCACCAGCACGCTTACCTTTTCTTTAAGATCTTCTTCAAACAAGGCAGCAAACTCGTTTTCTTTCAGTTCCTGCACGGCTTCGTCCAGGATCTTGTGGTACATTTCAAAACCCAGGTCGGTGATAAACCCGCTTTGTTCTGCACCCAAGAGGTTGCCTGCTCCGCGGATATCCAAATCCTTCATGGCTACTTTGAAGCCATCGCCTAAGTCAGAAAATTCCTCTAGAGTTTGAAGGCGCTTTCTCGCTTCGGCAGTAAGGCCAGATAGTGGACTGGTGAGCAAGTAGCAGAAGGCTTTCTTGTTGCTCCGCCCAACGCGACCACGCATCTGGTGGAGGTCTGAAAGCCCAAACATGTGCGCTCGGTTGATTAAAATCGTGTTGGCGTTTGGGATATCTAGACCTGACTCGATGATGTTGGTAGACACCAAGACATCGTACTGGTGGTGGATAAAGTCCACCATGATTTTTTCCAACTTATCTCCATCCATCTGTCCATGCGCGCCGATGACGCGTGCATCTGGCACCAATTTTAAAATCAGGTTGGCAATGCTGTCGATTTCCCCCACCCGGTTGTGCACAAAAAACACCTGCCCACCTCTGCGTAGTTCGTAGGAGACCGCATCCCGGATCACTTCTTCTTCGAAGGTTTGCACCTCGGTAGTCACCGGCTGTCTGTTTGGCGGTGGAGTAGCAATGACCGATAAGTCACGGGCACCCATCAAGGAAAAATGGAGGGTACGCGGAATTGGGGTAGCAGTCAGGGTGAGCACATCTACATTGA
>JBEDEY010000257.1:0-10548 GCA_041175425.1 Bacteroidota bacterium
TTGTGGAATAACTTATGATTTGTTAATATTATAAAATCAATCCACCCAAACTAACCTAGGACATGGAACTTACCAGGCTATTTGATCTCATACCCTACCAGATTCAAAAATTTAACAAAGAGATTGCCTTCAGTAGAAAGGAAGAAGGGGTCTGGAAAACGTATTCTTCCAAGGAGGTTCAAGACATTATCGATGAATTGAGTTTGGGTTTCCTAGCTCAAGGAATTCAAGCTGGTGAAAAGGTAGCCATCATTTCTGAAAATCGTCCTGAATGGAATTTCATTGATTTGGCTTTGCAGCAGATTGGTGTGATTTCTGTTCCCATGTATCCAACGATTACGGTAGCAGATTATGGCTATATCTTCGATCATGCCGAAGTGCAAGTCATTTTTGCAGGAGATCAAACCATTTATGACAAGGCTTTGCAGGCTGGAAATGGGCGTAAAATCTATACGTTTGACCGTTTGCCGGAAGTAGCACATTGGACTGAAGTACAAGCTGAAGGAAAATCTGGAGACCGGGATTCTTTAGTGAATCATAAGGCCAATGTAAAGCCAGAGGATTTATTTACGATTATTTATACTTCTGGCACCACAGGTAGACCAAAGGGAGTCATGCTGACTCATGCGAATGTGCTTTCCAATTTGATGTCGGTTTCCCATATCATGTCTCCTCCAGTAGGCACATCCAAGGTTTTGAGTTTCCTACCGCTTTGCCATATTTTTGAGCGTACGGCATCTTTCTGTTTCGTATACATGGGTTATTCCATCTACTATGCCGAAAACATGGAAACCATCGGAGATAACCTGAAGGAAGTACAGCCTCATCTTTTCAATACCGTACCACGTTTACTTGAAAAAGTGTACGACAAGATTGTTGCCAAAGGCTATGAACTTACTGGAGTTAAGAAAAAACTGTTTTTCTGGGCATTGGAGTTGGGTCTAAGAAACGATCCTGCTGCAGACATGGGTGCATGGTATGATTTTCAATTGAAGATTGCCAACAAGCTTATTTTCTCGAAATGGAGAGAGGCCTTAGGTGGAAATATTCAACAAATCAACTCGGGTGCTTCGGCGCTTCAACCGCGTCTTGCTAGAGTAT
This sequence comes from Bacteroidota bacterium, assembly GCA_041175425.1. Taxonomy (GTDB): domain Bacteria; phylum Bacteroidota; class Bacteroidia; order Cytophagales; family Cyclobacteriaceae; genus Algoriphagus. Next base: position 1,102 of record JBEDEY010000257.1, read on the forward strand.
TTTGGGCAGCTGGAATCCGAGTTTGTGAAGGCTATGGATTGACAGAAACCTCTCCGGTAGTAACTGCTTCGATTGGGACAAAAGAAGAAATTCGAATTGGCTATGTGGGCAAGATTGTAAAGGATGTGGAAGTAAAAATTGCGGAAGACGGAGAGATTCTTGTCAAAGGCCCGAATATCATGCAAGGCTACTACAAAGAGCCGGAGATGACTGCCGAGGTGATCAAAGATGGCTGGTTCCATACGGGAGACATTGGGATTCTGGACGGCAGGTATTTGAAGATTACCGACCGCAAGAAAGAGATGTTCAAAACCTCCGGTGGAAAATACATTGCTCCACAGGTGATGGAAAATAAGTTTAAAGAATCCCCACTCATTGAACAATTGATCGTGGTGGGTGCAGATCGCAACTATCCGGCGGCATTGATTGTACCGAGCTTTGATGGATTAAAGGAATTCTGCAAGCGAAGTGATATTGACTACACAACAGATGCAGAGATGATCCAGAACGAACAAGTTCAAGAAAAGTATTTGAGCGAAGTAGCGAAGTTTAACGAGCTGTTTGGAAACTGGGAGCAGATCAAACGATTTGAATTGCTAGATACGCCTTGGGGAATTGAGACAGGCGAGTTGACACCTACCATGAAGCTGAAACGAAAGGTAATCATGGAGAAGTACGCGGACCGAGTAGAGGCATTGTATAGGAAGTAGTTTTAGAAGCAAGAAACAAGAGCCGAGAAATTAGACTGAATGCTGCTGATCAAAGACTAGTTTTCTTGACTTCAACATTCTTCAATCGGCGTTCAGCGTTCGAAATTAATCGAAAAGAAAGCGCCGAGAACCAAGAAGAAAGACGAGGAGTTTTTTTTCACATAGGCACATAGGGTTTTTCTATGTGCCTATGTGTTTTTTTTATTCATGCAAGAGATTAGATACAAGAGTCTAGAATAAATACTACTCCAAAGGCAGAATAGCCCTTCTAGCAGAATAGAATCTAATCTCTTGGTTCTCGGTTCTTGCTTCTCATCGAATCTTCTACTTCACATTTTCTTTCCAAAATAGTATGCATGCATACAAAATTTTTCTAATTTAGGTCCGCTATGCTAGCGCAGAAAGACCTATGAAAAAGGAAGAGACAGTTGATTATCCCATTAAAAGTGCTTGGCATGCCATTTCAAGGATGTACAATCAACAGGCTGCCGAGGAGGGCTTTACTACCGCCATTGGTTTTGTGCTGATCAACATCAATTCCAAGGAGGGAACACCTGCAACTAAAATAGCGCCCCTCATTGGTTTGGAGACCCGCAGTCTCACCCGCATGTTAAAGACCATGGAGGAGAAGGGACTGATTTACAAAAAAGCCGACCCCGTAGACAAGCGCTCAGTACGCATGTTTCTGACAGAGGAAGGAAAACGGAAAAAAGAAATCTCCGTTCAAAGTGTTATGCGCTTCAACGAACAGGTTCGAGCAGCATTAACGGAAGAAGAGTTGGCCAGTTTTTTTGGAGTCATCTCAAAAATTCAAAAAGTTATCGATCAAATTCAAACCAAAGAAGTCCTTTCTGGATTTAATGAACAAGAAACCCACAGCAACGCATTTCAATAAATTAGACCATGAATAGAACCATTAAAAAAGTAGCCATTTTGGGCTCAGGGGTAATGGGATCCAGAATTGCCTGTCACTTTGCCAACATTGGCGTACAGGTACTTTTGCTGGACATTGTCCCGTTTGAACTCAATGAGGAGGAACAAAAGAAAGGGCTGACGAAAGATTCTCCGCTTGTTCGCAACCGAATCGTGAAAGCAGCACTGGAAAACACGCTTAAATCCAACCCTTCCGCGATTTATGAGAAGTCCAACGCCTCAAGAATTACAACAGGAAATTTTGACGACGACCTTCCCAAAATCAAGGACTACGACTGGGTCATTGAAGTGGTTGTGGAGCGCTTGGACATCAAGCAGCAGCTGTTTGAAAAAGTAGAAAAATACAGAAAGCCAGGCACCCTGATCACTTCCAACACCTCGGGTATTCCGATGCACTTGATGTCGGAAGGTAGATCGGAAGATTTCCAGGCACATTTTGCAGGAACGCACTTTTTCAATCCTCCGCGTTACCTGAAGCTATTGGAAATTATCCCTGGTCCAAAAACCAAACTGGAGCTAATTGACTTTTTGATGGGATATGGAGACCGTTTTCTAGGAAAGGAAACCGTGCTTTGTAAGGATACTCCAGCCTTTATCGCCAACCGAATTGGAGTCTATGCCATCATTTCGGGCATGCATGCCATTGAGAAGATGGGCTTTGGTGTTTCGGAAGTAGATAAGCTTACTGGCCCAGTCATTGGCAGAGCCAAGTCCGCCACCTTCCGCACCATGGATGTAGTTGGCCTAGACACCACGGTCAACGTTTCCAACAACCTATACAAAGCCCTTCCTCACGACGAGTCTAGAGACAAGTTTATCTTGCCTAAGATTGTGGAAGTGCTCTACAACAACAAGTGGTTTGGTGATAAGACCGGCCAGGGTTATTTCAAAATGACCCGACATCCGGACGGGAGAAAGGATCTTCAGGAACTAGACCTGAAGACTTTCACCTACAAAGACGTAGAGAAGCCGAAGTTTAAGGCGCTTGAGGCGGCCAAAGAAGTGGAAGACCTCAAAAAGCGATTGAAGCTGTTGGTCAACTTTGACGATCGAGCGGGTGAGTTTTACCGTGCCTCTTTTTACGACTTGTTCAAGTACTGTTCCCATCGTATTCCGGAGATCTCTGACGAGCTCTACCGTATCGATCAAGCGGTATGCGCTGGCTTTGGCTGGGAGCTTGGTCCTTTCGAAACCTGGGATGCGCTAGGCGTAAAGGAGACTGTCGAAAAAATGGAAGCAGCTGGAGAAAAGGTGTCAACCTGGGTGCACGAACTTCTAGCTGCTGGACACGAGTCTTTCTACAAGATTGTGAATGGCAAAAAAACCTACTACGACATTCCTTCTAAGTCTTACAAGGAGATTCCTGGACTAGAGGAATTTGTCATTTTGGATACGCTGAAGTCTGCAGGCAAAAAAGTCTGGGGCAATGCAGGAGCTACGGTCATTGATCTTGGAGACGAGGTCATCGGCCTGGAGTTTCACTCCAAAATGAATTCCATGGGTGCCGAAGTTATTGAGGGCATCAACACGGCCATTGGCATGGCGGAAAAATCCTACAAAGGGCTTGTCATTGGTAATGAGGGAGGCAACTTCTCTGCAGGAGCCAACTTGGCCATGCTGTTCATGTTTGCTGGAGATCAGGAATTTGACGAAATCAACTTGATGATCGCCCAGTTTCAAAATACGATGACGCGGGCACGCTTCTCTTCCGTACCTGTAGTCGTAGCGCCGCATAACATGGCGCTTGGTGGTGGTTGTGAATTGTCGCTCCATGCCGATCACATTCAGGCGCATGCTGAATTGTATATGGGCTTAGTGGAAGTGGGTGTGGGCCTAATCCCTGCCGGCGGGGGAACCAAGGAGATGACACTCCGCTTCTCCAACGGCATCATTGGTGGGGACGTGGAGCTCAATCAGTTGCAGGAATACTTCATGAACATTGCTACGGCCAAGGTGTCTACTTCTGCTGAAGAGGCGCGTGGACTGGGCTATTTGCGAGCCAGTGATGGCATCTCGCTCAACCGTAAGCGACAGCTGGCAGATGCGAAGTCCAAGGTTATTTCGCTATCAGACTTAGGCTATACCCAACCTGTTCCTCAGCGCAACATCAAGGTATTGGGCAAAAGTGCCCTGGCCTATTTTGAAGCAGGGGTAATGGGAATGATCTATGGAGGCTATATCTCTGAGCACGATGCCAAGATCGCCAAAAAGTTAGCCAACGTAATGGCTGGAGGCGATTTGTCTTCCCCTACAGAGGTTACCGAACAGTACTTGTTGGACTTGGAGCGCGAAGCTTTCTTGAGTTTGACTGGCGAGAAAAAGACGCTGGAGAGAATACATAGTATTTTGTTTAAGGGAAAACCATTGAGGAACTAGAGACAAGATATTAGAGGCAAGAAGCAAGACGGGAAGGCAATATGAAGCTCAAACATAATTTTAAGAATCTTAAAGTTTGGCAAAAAGCGATAGAGTTAGCCGTGCTTGTCTATGAGGTGACAAAGTCTTTCCCCACAGAAGAAAAGTTTGGAATCACCTCTCAAATGAGAAGATCCAGCGTTTCGACTTCTTCCAATATTGCTGAAGGTTCAGCCCGAAATAGTTCAAAAGCATTTTGCAATTGCTTGGATATAAGTTTGGGTGAGAGTTTTGAACTCGAAACGCAACTCATCATTGCTTTCAGGACAGGAATTTTACCAGAAGAAAAGTTCAGTCTATTGTCTCGCGAGATTGCAGAATTACAAAAAATGGTCATTGGTTTTAAAAACACAGTTGAAGCAAACCCTTATTAAATCTTTCAAGAGTCTTGGCTCTCGTTTCTTGCTTCTTGGCTCTTACTAATTAAAATAGACAACAAAAAAATTTAATTTATATGGATGCTTACATTATAAACGGATATAGATCAGCAGTTGGAAAGTCCAAAAAAGGGGGATTTCGTTTTTATCGCCCGGATGATTTGGCAGCAGACGTGATCAAGCATTTGGTGGCCAATACCCCTGGGCTTGAGCCCAAACTAGTCGATGACCTCATTGTCGGCAACGCTGTTCCTGAAGCCGAGCAAGGCATGCAAATGGGTCGAATGATTTCGCTCATGGCTCTAGGAATGGATGTTCCTGGGTTTGTGATGAACCGCTACTGTGGTTCAGGCTTGGAGGCCATCGCCCTAGCGGTGGGTAAAATCAAAGCCGGGATGGCTGATTGCATCATTGCAGGCGGAACGGAATCCATGTCTTTGGTACCCATGATGGGCTACAAGACGGCGCTCAACTGGAAGATTGCTTCGCAACACCCGTCCTACTACCTCAGCATGGGATTGACCGCTGAGGAGCTTGCCAAGGACTACAGCATCACACGAGAAGAGGCCGATGCTTTTTCTGTGCGCTCTCACGAAAAAGCCCTTGCGGCCATAGCAGCAGGTAAGTTCAAAGACGAAATCGTACCGGTGGAGGTAGAAGAAACCTACCTGGACGAAAAAGGAAAAAAGAAAACCCGGAAATATGTGGTAGACACGGACGAAGGGCCACGAGCAGGGACGACCATGGAAGCCCTTGCGGCACTGAAACCAGCGTTTAGATTGGGTGGACAGGTGACCGCAGGAAACTCTTCTCAAACCTCCGATGGAGCCGCCTTTGTGGTCGTGATGTCAGAGCGTTTGATGAAATCACTTGGACTTGATCCTGTGGCGCGCATGATGTCTTATTCCGTAGCCGGGGTGGATCCGCGCATCATGGGTATTGGGCCCAAAGAGGCTGTTCCCAAGGCGCTGAAGCAGGCAGGACTTAGTCTCCAGGACATTGACCTTATCGAGTTGAATGAGGCCTTTGCTGCGCAAGGTTTGGCCGTGATGAAGTCTTTGGATATGAATCCAGGCATTATTAACGTCAATGGCGGAGCGGTCGCTTTGGGACACCCACTGGGATGTACCGGAGCCAAGCTTTCCATACAGCTCTTCAATGAACTTCGTAGACAAAACAAGAAGTACGGACTCGTAACCGCTTGCGTTGGCGGCGGACAAGGAGTAGCGGGAGTATATGAATTACTGAAATAGGAAGAGACTATTAGAACCAAGATCCTAGAGATTAGACTCCTTCTAGAAGCAAGAGCCAAGAAACGAGAGATTAGACTAAATTTCTGCTGCTATTCAGTCAGCAGGAACCCTATAAGACTACAATTTGTCTCGGCTCTTGTCTGTCAGCTCTTGCTTCTCGCCTCTTTTAAGAAATAACATACCATAACATACACAACTTATGTCAACACAAACCAACAGCATCCAAGGCGGAGAGTTTCTTGTGAGAGAAACCCCAGCGCAGGATATTTTTATTCCTGAGGAATTCAGTGAAGAGCAAAAAATGATGGCCCAGGCCTGTCAAGATTTTATCGACACGGAGATCAATCCTAATGTAGAAGCCATTGACAGCATGAAGCACCCGGAGTTGGTGCCGGCACTTTTCAAAAAGGCGGGAGACCTGGGCCTGCTTGGCATCGCCGTTCCTGAGGAATATGGAGGGCTAGGCATGAGTTTCAATACTTCCATGCTGATTGCTGACATCATTGGTGGTGCGGGCTCTTTTTCTACCACTTATGGGGCACACACCGGGATTGGCACCTTGCCGATCTTGTACTATGGTACGGAAGAGCAAAAGCAAACCTACCTACCCAAGTTGGCCACAGGTGAATGGGCTGCTTGCTACTGCCTCACAGAGCCTGATGCGGGTTCTGATGCCAACAGCGGCAAAACCAAGGCAGTTCTTTCTGCTGATGGAACCCAGTACCTGATCACAGGTCAGAAGATGTGGATTTCCAACGCGGGCTTTGCGGACTTATTCATTGTGTTTGCCAAGATCGAGGACGATAAAAACCTAACCGCATTCATTGTGGAAAAAACCTTCGGGGGAATCACCATGAATGAGGAGGAGAAGAAATTGGGCATCAAAGGCTCATCCACCCGTCAGGTGTTCTTCAACGACTGCCCGGTACCTGTAGCCAACATGCTTTCTGCCCGCGGCAATGGCTTCAAAATCGCCGTAAACATTCTCAATATCGGCCGAGTGAAACTAGGCGCAGGGGTATTGGGAGGCGCTCGAACAGTGACTTCCCAGTGTATCCGTTATTCTGCCGAGCGAAAGCAGTTTGGCGTATCGATAAACACCTTTGGAGCGATCAAAGCCAAATTGGCGGAGATGGCTACCCGAATCTATGCGACAGAGTCGCTTTGCTACCGAGCAGGCCAAGACATCGAAGACCGAATGGGCGCATTGGCCGCACAAGGTTTGTCTGACGCTGAAGCTAAGTTGAAAGCGATGGAGCAGTTTGCGATTGAGTGTGCGATTGCAAAAGTTCATGGATCCGAAGTGCTGGACTACATCGTGGATCAGGGAGTGCAGATCTACGGAGGCATGGGCTACTCTGCCGATGCACCAATGGAGCGCGCTTACCGGGATGCGCGAATTTCCCGAATCTATGAGGGAACCAATGAGATCAACCGTATGCTTATGGTGGGCATGGTACTGAAGCGTGCGATGAAGGGGGAGATCAATTTATTTGAACCAGCCATGGCTGTGGCTTCTGAATTGGTGTCTGTTCCTTCCTTTGAAAGCATCGATACCTCCGAGCTCTTTGCCATGGAGAAAGACCTAGTTCATAAATTAAAGAAAGTGTTCTTGATGGTAGGTGGAAAGGCTGCCATGGCCTTGCAGGATCGCATTGAAGACGAGCAGGAGATCATGATGAACTTGGCAGATGTAATGATTGAAATCTATGCTGCGGAGTCGGTGTTGCTACGAACCGAGAAGCTGGTCAGCCAACGAGGCGAAGGGGCTTGTGCTGCTCAAATCGCGATGTCCAAGATTTACTTGTACGAAGCGATTGATAAGGTGGAGGCTGCTGCGAAAGAAGCGATTGTATCCTTTGCCAAAGGCGACGAACAAAAAGTAATGCTGATGGGCTTGAAGCGATTCACGAAGCCAGATTTTGTCAATACCAAGGAACTTCGTAGACAAGTGGCGGATGTGATGATTTCTGAAGGGAAATATCCTTTTTAAAGTATAAAGTACTAGGTACCAAGTACAAAGTAGGAAATACGATTAGAGGCAAGATGCAAGAACAACAACATGAAGCAGAGTTTGTCTTGCTTCTTGTCTCTAATCTCTTGCTTCTATTTTATTTCTTCCAACTTCACCATCATATCCCAAACGGCGATACCGAGTGTCACGGAAATATTAAGGGAATGCTTGGTGCCGAGCTGGGGGATTTCTAGGACCTCGTCACAGGACTTGAGTACTTCTTCTTCGACTCCGAAGACTTCATTGCCAAAGATGAGTGCGTACTTGCTGCCTTTTTTGGGTGCAAATTGTTGTAAGGGAGTAGAATTTTCCACCTGTTCCAAGGCACAGCAATACACGCCTTCCGCTTTTAAGCGGGTGATAGCTTCTAGCGTAGTGCTGCAATATTCCCAATCCACGGATTCGGTGGACCCAAGGGCCGTTTTTTGAATGTCTCGGTGTGGAGGTGTACCCGTAATGCCGCAGAGGTAAATTTTTTCGACGCGGAAGGCATCTCCAGTTCGGAAGGCTGAACCCACATTGTTGAGGCTGCGCACATTGTCGAGCACCAGGATGAGGGGAGATTTTTGGGTTTCTTTATACTCTTGAACGGACAGCCGCTCGAGCTCTTCCATGCTTAATTTCTTCATCTCTTTTATTTCCTTATCGAATCGGCTATTTTCAGGTCTATTTTCCGATTCAAAAGTACGACAATTCTAATTCACCCATGAGCAAATCCAAAGACGGCCAAGAAACCCCCTTGATGAAGCAGTACAATGCGATCAAGGCCAAGCATCCTGGAGCCTTGCTGTTGTTTCGTGTAGGTGATTTTTACGAGACTTTTGGCGAAGATGCGGTTGTGGCCAGCAAGGTCTTGGATATTGTGTTGACCAGGCGAGCCAATGGTGCCGCTTCACACATCGAGTTGGCGGGCTTCCCGCACCATTCCTTAGACACCTATCTACCCAAGCTTGTGCGCGCTGGCAACCGGGTTGCCATCTGTGATCAGCTGGAGGACCCCAAGACCGTGAAGGGCATCGTGAAAAGAGGGGTGACGGAATTGGTAACACCAGGACTTTCTTATAACGACCAGGTGCTTGATACGCGAAAAAACAATTACCTGGCCTCCATTCACTTTGGAAAAGAGGTCCATGGGATTGCCTTTTTAGATATTTCCACGGGGGAGTTTATGTGTGCCGAAGGAAATGCATCCTATGTGGAAAAACTGCTGCAAAGTTTTACTCCTTCAGAACTCATCTACTCCAAAGCGGCCCGAAAAACTGCCGCCGAGCTCTTTAAAAATGAGTTTGTTACCTTTCACTGCGAAGATTGGGTGTACCAGTACGACTTTACCTACGACAAACTCAAAAACCATTTTGGAACGACGAGCCTCAAGGGCTTTGGAATAGAGGACTTGCCGCAGGCAAGTGTAGCTGCTGGCGCAATATTGTATTATTTGGAGGAGACGGAGCACAAAGACATCCAACACATTTCCTCCATTTCTCGCATACCGGAGGACAAATATGTCTGGTTGGACAAGTTTACCATCCGAAATCTTGAGCTGGTCTATCCTCAGCACGAAGGCGGCGTGCCGCTCATTCAAATTTTGGACCAGACGGTGACGCCAATGGGTTCCAGAATGCTTAAAAAGTGGATGGTACTCCCACTAAAGGAGAAGCAGGCCATTGAGGAACGCTTGAATATTGTTGACTTTTTCTACCAAAACCCCTCTCTGATTGAGGAAATGTTGGGGCAGTTGAAGCAAA
>JBEDEY010000258.1:0-11123 GCA_041175425.1 Bacteroidota bacterium
GGCTATTCTGTGCTCGGTGAATGTCGTTCCACGATATCAGAAGCGAGGAAAAGTGCAGCTCTCATTGAGGAGCAGTCCGCAATATTTTTCCCTGCAATGGAATAAGCTGTTCCGTGATCTGGGGAAGTTCGTACCACAGGAAGTCCTGCTGTAAAGTTCACACCACTACTAAAAGCAATGGATTTGAAAGGGATAAGGCCTTGATCGTGGTAAAGTGCAAGCACTCCATCAAACTTTTGTTGGTGCATCATTCCAAAAAAACCATCAGCAGGGTAAGGACCAAAAACGTAATGACGTGCATCTTTCAATTCTTGAATGGCAGGTTTGAGGATGGTTTCTTCCTCTGAACCCAACAATCCATCTTCCCCTGCATGTGGGTTTAAGCCAAGAATAGCAATTTTTGGCTTATTGATTCCAAAATCTTGCTCTAGGCTCTTGATGAAAATCTTAGTTTTCTCGATGACTTTTTCTTTGGTCACCGCAGAAGCAACTTGCGACAGGGGAATATGCCCTGTGACTAAGCCTACCCGTAGGTCTTCGCCTACCAGCATCATCAGTCCGGAGGAACTCCCAGTGGCTTCAATCAAATATTCGGTATGCCCTACAAAAGGGACTGTTTCTGAGTTGATGTTGCTTTTAGAAAGGGGAGCAGTGACTAATCCTTGGATTTTTCCAGATTTTAAGTCCTCTACTGCAGCAGCAAATGACGCGAGTGCTAGTTTTCCCGCCTCCTGCGTTTCTACCCCTGGAATGACTTCAGGACATTCTTCAAGGCAGTTGATTACATTCACCTTTCGGTGTTGGATTTCTTCATGGTTTCTGACCTGGGTAAAGTAAAAATCTTCCAGGTTCATCAACTTCTTGTAGTGCGATAAGGCTTTGCCATGCCCATAAATCAAAGGAGTGAAATTGCTGAAAACGCGTGCATCAGCAAGTGATTTTAGAATTACCTCTGGTCCAATTCCATTGATGTCTCCAATACTAATTCCTAGGATGGGTCTTTGTTTCTTTGTTTGCATGGCGGTAGGTAGGTCAGAGGCGCGAAACAAATTTCCGTGCCATCTGGGAATAATCCCTTAATTTTAGGTCGGCAATTTACAAAAAAAAAACCAGAGGGTTACGATGGAAAAGGTCAAACCTAAAAAGCATCTCGGTCAACATTTTTTGATTGATCTCAGCATCGCGGAGCGAATTGCTGAGGCGGTAGAAGGCCACATGGGAGTGAAGCAGGTGCTCGAAATAGGGCCTGGAATGGGGGTTTTGACTGATTTTTTGGTAAAGGGCAACTTGGAAGTGCACCTGATTGAGATAGATCGGGAGAGCATTGCCTATTTAAATCTGAAGTATCCGGACTTACAAGATCGAATTATAGCAGGGGATTTTTTAAAGTATGATTTGTCTAGCGCATTTGCGGCTCCTATTGCAGTGGCGGGCAATTTTCCATACAATATTTCCTCTCAGATCTTTTTTAAGGTCTTGGAACATAAAAATCAGGTAACGGAGGTGGTGTGCATGCTTCAAAAAGAAGTGGCGCGACGGATTGCTTCTCCAAAAGGAAGTAAGGAATACGGGATTCTTTCCGTTTTACTCCAAGCCTGGTACGACATAGAATACCTTTTTTCGGTTCCCCCAGGGGTCTTTAATCCTCCTCCAAAGGTAAATTCTGGAGTCATTCGGCTCAAGCGAAATCAAGTACAGCACTTGGATTGCAACGAGAAGCTTTTTCTTCAGGTGGTTAAGGGTGGATTTGGAAATCGACGGAAAACCCTTCGAAATTCCCTAAAATCATTTCAACTTACAGAAGAGTTTAAGGCTAATCCGATTTTAGATAAGCGAGCAGAGCAATTGGATGTGGCTGATTTTGTATTTTTGACACAACAAATCGAAAAAGGTCGTGGAGCAAATTAAAAAATTTGAGCTTTCGAAAGAGTACTTGGAGCGTCTCCAATCGGGGATTGCTGCTGAGGATACGGCCTATATTTTGGATTCGTTAGCTGGGGTCAATGTGGCGGATATCGCGGCGATCTTGGATGAATTGGAAACTTCCGAGTCCGTCTACGTACTCCGTTTGATGGAAAGTCAATTGGCGGCGGATATCGTCATTGAGCTGTATGACAATACCCTGGAGAAAGTACTTCAAGAGCTTGAAATAAAAGAGATTGCATCCTGGATCCAATTAATGGACTCTGATGATGGTGCTGACATAATCAGCTTATTCTCCGAAAAAGAACGGGAGGAAGTAATTGCTGAAATAGACGACCGAATCAAGCTGGAGCAAATTTTGGAATTGCTTCGCTATGAGGAGGATACTGCAGGCGGAATTATGGCCAAGGAATTTATCCGGGCCAATAAGAACTGGAATGTAGTTCAAACCATCAATGAAATCCGCAGGCAAGCGGAAAATGTAGATAAGTTTTATTCCATCTACGTAGTGAACAATAAGCAGCAGCTCCTCGGTCGGGTGTCGCTCAAAAAAATCATTCTTTCTGCCTCAGAAACCACCATTGAAAGCATCATGGAGGATGAGGTGATCTCGGTACCAGTATATATGGACCAAGAAGAAGTAGCATCCTTGATGCGAAAGTATGACTTGGAATCGGTACCTGTAGTCAATGCAAAAAACAAGTTGGTAGGGCGAATCACAGTAGATGATATTTTGGACGTCGTACAAGAAGAAGCTGAGGAAGATATCCAAGCCATGGCCGGGGTGTCGGCAGATATTGAGGAATCGGATTCGGTATTCACCATTTCCAAGGCTCGCTTGCCTTGGCTTTTGATTGGCGTCATTGGAGGATTGATGGGGGCCAAACTGATTGGTTTTTTTGAAGGAGGACTTTCGAAATACCTGGCATTGGCTTCGTTTATTCCATTGGTTGCAGCAACAGGTGGCAATGTGGGTATTCAAGCGTCTTCCCTAATTGTACAGTCCCTTGCTTCGAAATCTGCCTTTGATGACACCCCTTGGCAACGATTTTTTAAAGGTTTTTTGGTAGCCTTACTCAATGGTTTTGTGCTCGGAGTTTTTGTATTCCTTGTAGTGGCTTATTTATATGGTTTCGAACCAGTATTTGGCATTACAGTAGGGGTGGCTCTATTTTGCGTGGTACTTTTGTCTTCTTTTATGGGCACGGTTACCCCTTTAGTTTTGCATCATTACGGCATCAATCCAGCCATTGCATCTGGTCCATTTATCACCACTACCAATGACTTACTTGGTTTGGCGGTGTATTTTGGCGTAGCCATGTTGTTATTAAATCTCTAAGAATGAAGGTACTTATTGTGGACCAAATGCATGAGAGCATCCTCGGGCTATTGGAAAAGTATGGATTTGAAGTAACCTATGCACCTAAGATTACTCGAGAAGCCATTTTTGAACAAATCGGTTCCTATGACGGAATAATTATCCGATCCAAGACGCCATTGGATCGTGAACTACTCGAGCAGGCTACCCGATTACAATTTATAGGTAGGGCAGGAGCTGGCTTAGATCAGTTGGACCTGGATTATTTAGAGGAGAGGGGGGTTGCACTTTTCCATGCGGCCAAAGGCAATCGAGATGCGGTTGCTGAGCATGCTCTTGGAGGCATATTGGCATTATTCAATCACTTGGCTCAGGCAGATCAGCAGGTAAGGAAAGGGATTTGGGATAGAGAAGGAAACCGAGGCGTCGAACTAAAGGGGAAGACGGTTGGGATTTTTGGCTATGGAAATATGGGGAAGGCATTTGCCAAGCGATTGAAAGGATTTGGAGTGAACGTCCTTGCCTACGATAAATACAAAAAAGATTTCGGTAATAAATGGGTTCAAGAGGTCAACTGGGAAACCCTTAAACAGGAGGCAGATGTACTAAGCATCCATGTTCCCTTAACCGCGGAAACCCGAGATTTTTTCACACTAGAGGAATTGAAAAGTTTTTCGAAGCCCTTCTGGTTGATCAATACGGCGCGAGGAGAGGTTATTCGCATGAAAACCCTCAATCAAGCCTTGGACCAAGGGAAATTAAAGGGAGTTGTCTTGGATGTATTGGAGAATGAAAAGTTTGAGCGCTTCAGTCCGGAGCAGAAGCTTCAATTTGAACTGCTTGCCAAGCGAGAAAATGTGCTTTTTACGCCCCATGTGGCAGGCTGGACCCAAGAATCCTATCAAAAAATAAATGAAGTTTTGGTGAAACAGATTCTTCAAACTTTCGGCAATCAACTCAATAATTTCATCGATTAGGGAAGAATTTAAGGTGCTTGCTTTGTGAAAATGCTTTCCTATCTTTGTGGGGTATTTAAAGGCATCAGGAAGTAACGGTCTCCAAAAAGTGACCGTTACTTTCTTTTTTGAGCCTTTTGAAAATTTATAAGCTATGTCAAAAGTACAGTACTACACCGAAGAAGGACTTAAGAAATTGAAAGATGAGCTTCACGAGTTGAAGACGAAGGGAAGAATAGATATTGCCCATCAGATTGCAGAAGCACGTGATAAAGGGGATTTGAGTGAAAATGCAGAATACGATGCTGCAAAAGACGCACAAGGACTTTTGGAACTTAAAATTGCAAAGTTGGAAGAAGTAGTGGGGAATGCGCGTGTATTTGATAATAGCAAAATGGACACTTCCAAAGTTGGAATCTTGTGTACCGTAAAAATTAAGAATGTCAAGAATGGCATGACAGTTTCCTACACACTCGTGTCTGAAGAAGAAGCGGATCTGAAGGCAGGAAAAATATCCCTAGCATCGCCTTTTGGCAAGGGCTTGGCAGGTAAAGCAGTCGGTGATATCGCTGAAATCAATGCTCCAGCTGGTAAGCTTCAATTTGAAATCTTAGATATCTCTTTTTAATTCTGCGCCCGAATTAAGGTTCACTAGTTTCTTTATTCCTACCTATGGCTAGTTTATTTTCAAGAATCATCGCACGAGAACTTCCAGCTGAGATTGTGGCTGAAGACGAGCAGTTTATTGCTTTTTTGGACATTATGCCTTTGGTAAAGGGACATGTGCTGGTAGTTCCCAAGCGTGAGGTGTCCTACATTTTTGATCTTGAGCCAAACGAGTTATCGAGCCTTCATTTGTTTGCACAGCAAGTAGCCAAAGCCATGGACAAAACGCTGACTTGTACCCGTATCGGGATGGCAGTGATTGGCTTGGAAGTTCCTCACGTACACATCCACCTGGTTCCTCTTCGAACAGTGGATGACATCAACTTCACCCGCCCAAAGTTGAAGCTGACTCCAGAGGAGCTAGCAGCTACTGCTGCCTTAATCCGCAAAGGATTTTAAGTTGAGGGCAATACGGCCTAGTTCAAAGGCTTAATCCAAATGTTTCGGTAAAGCACATCGTGGCCTTCGGCCTGAAGCTTTAGGCCTCCTGGGGTGTCTGTGATGCCCTTTCCTCCGTCATTTCCTCCATCGATCCCTGAATTTGGTCCTCCCCATACTTGCTGTATGCTGACCTGATCATGGACTTTAACGCCATTGAAATACAGGGTTACTTTTGCTTTTTCTACCAATTTACCCCCGCTAAACTTTGCTGCAGTAAAGTGAATATCATAGGCATTCCAAGTGCCAATGCCTGTATAAGTTTGCTTGGTGGGTAGCGTTTCGTTGATAACTGCAGCCATGCCATGCAATCCATAATCTCCATCTAAAACTTGCATTTCATAGCGGTTTTGTAAGTACACGCCGCTATTGCCGCCTTCTTTCAGAATGAGAAACTCTACATGGGCCTCAAAATCTCGGAATTCATCCTTGGTTACAATATCGGCAGCACCGTATTTGCCCCCAGCACCTGCGGGGTCATTGCTTGAAATTGCCTTTTTTCCATCTACTGGATCCTTCATTTCAGGCCATTTGATGGGAGGAGTTGCTGCCAATCGTGGACCTTTCCAATAGGTCCAATTTTGCTGCAAGGAAGCATTGCTTCCATCCAAATAGAGCTTGGCTCCAGGAGGAGGTGGAGTTCCTAAATAGGATTTTTGCTGGCCAAAACTACTGGTGCAGCTAAGTATAACCAGGAAAAGTACTGCGATAGATTGAAGCTGGACTTTCATTAGTATTTCAGGTTTGTGATGGGTTTGCTGTCTATTGAATGAATAAGTTCGGGAATTTTGAGTCAATTCAAAGCTAATTTTTAGGATTGGCAGCTACTTTAGAACCAGCCTAGCGCTGCACCAAAACTTTTTATCCCCAAAATCAGAGTAATTAGCCAAATAAAGGAACCAAAAAGAATTCCTTTGAGGCCAAGTGCATGGCTTCCTAAAAGGGTTTTCCTGCTGCTCATCCAAATCAGCCAGCCACTAATAAGGGGAAGCAAAATTCCATTTGCCAATTGGGCAAGGGTGATTAGGGTCACGGGTTTGATCCCGAAGGAAGAGAATAGGATCCCGAGCAGTAAAATTGCACCCATGCTCACGCGCATGGGAGTGGACTGTATCGATTGGTCCCAACCCAAAATACCACATATCACCAGTCCAGCAGCTAGGGGCGCGGTCAAGGAAGATGTGAGTCCAGCAGCCATTAAGCCAAAGCCCATCAAATACGTGCCAAATACTCCAAAAACCCCAGTTAACCCTCTGGCAATGTCCTGAGCTGTTTCCAGGTTGGTAGATGGATTGGCAATTCCTGCTACTAAAATTGCGCCCGAAACTAGCCCACCCAATACAATAGAGATCCAAAGGTCCCGTCGCATGGAGGGTAATTCCTCAGCAGTGGTCCATTGCTTTTGAACCAAGCTGGCATATAGAAATAGGTTGTAGGGTACGACGGTGGTGCCTATAAGCGCAACTAGCGTTGGGAGTTTTTCGGAAGAAAAGGTAGGTACAAATCCCTGCAGGAGGGAGGAAAGGTCTGGTTTGGTCAATGCAGCTGCAATGATGAATGCGATGGACATCAGGATGACCAGGCCCACCAGAATAAATTCCAGCCGTTTGTAATTTCCAGTCCAAAGTAGCCCAGCTGCGAGTAGCCCTACTGCTAAATTACCAAGTTCAAGGTTTAGATGACCGAATTGCCAAGTGGGGACCGTTACAAAAATTCCAAGGCCTAGCGAGGTTCCTGTTATATTTCCACCCTGGTAGGCAGCATTCCCTATTCCAATAGCCAGAAGAATAAGGGCCATGATGGAATACTTTTTCCATTTGCTTCCTGTTCCAATTCGGACGAGCTGACTGAGATCCATCCGAGTTAGAATTCCCAGTCTTCCAGAAAGTTCTTGCAAAAAAACCGTGGCTACTACACTGAGCACTAAGGCCCAAATAAGGGTGTAATTGTAGCGGATTCCTGCCAAAGTGCAGACAGTGACTGTGCCTGGTCCAATAAAGGCTGCAGTAATGAGTGGCCCTGGCCCAATGGAATCGGTTAATTTTTTAAAGTTCACAGCTGGAATTTTTCGGAAAATAGGTAATTGAACAGAATTTTTGTAGGTTTTCAGGTATACTTTTAAAAAAATAAAATGAGTTGGATTAAAAAAATTGGGAAGGTATTAGGGGTTTTACTGCTCTTATTGGTGCTATTTCTTGCTTCCATGTATCGTGGAGATATTTCAACCGAGGAGGTCAATGCCAACTACCTTACCCCAGAATCTCAATTTATAGAAGTAGGCGGGATTCGGGTACATGTGCGGATTATAGGCGAGGGTGAACCTATTTTTTTACTCCATGGTAGCTTTGCATCCTTGCATACTTGGGACCAATGGCAACAAGAATTGAGTCCCTATTACCAAACCATCTCCTTGGATTTTCCAGGTCATGGACTAACGGGGCCTGATTCTTTAAAGCGTTACAGTACAATCGATTACAGTCAGTTAGTTCATGCGTTGGCTCAAAAATTAAATCTACCCAAATACCACTTGGCTGGTAACTCCATGGGTGGAGGGGTCGCGCTGCAATTGGCTTCCGATCATCCAGAGCAGGTCTTATCGCTCAATCTGATAGATGCAGCGGGGGCGACAGCACCAGAGAAGAAGCCGGAAGATTCCAGTACCCAAAAGAAAACAAGTTCCGGAGGTGCATGGATCTTTCAGGTGGCCAGGCATCCAGTATTTTCTAAGTTGCTGCTTTCTTGTACCCCTAAGTTTCTTTTTGCGCTCAACATGAAGCAGGTGTATGGGGATGATTCCAAAGTCACCGATGAGGTAACTACCCGATACTATGAGTTAATGTTGCGCGAAGGCAATCGACAAGCCACTTTGGACCGTCTGAGCATGCCAAGAAAAGGCAATGGAATACAGTTTGAACGATTGACTATGCCCACACTCATTCTTTGGGGTGCATTGGATACTTGGATTCCTTTGTCTCAAGGGCAGCGGCTGCAGCAACTGATTCCAGGAGCAAACTTGGTTATTTTTGATACGGCAGGACATGTGCCGATGGAAGAAATACCGACGGAGACTGTCGCAGAATACCTCAGTTTTCTCGGTGTGGAGGTTCGAAAGACCTACCTTCAGCCGTCGAAACAAGTAGCCTATGCCCATTGAAATTTTAGTTTACCTGCTGTCAGCAGTCTCCTTGCTTACCTTAGGGGCCCTACTTTTTGGAAGGAGAAAACAAGCAGTTGATGCGGAGCTGCGAGAGGAGCTTCGAGCTCTGAGTAGAACTTTGGATCAGAATTTGGCGGATGCGCGAAAAGAAGCTTCCGAAAACCTGCATCGGCAGTTTCAGTTGGTATTCGATAATCAGCGCCTTGCAGGAAAGGAGCAGAATGAAGCCCTACAGCAGTTTGGAGAGCGGGTACGGCAGGCCTTGTCTGATCTCAGTACTGTTCAAAGAGAAAAGCTTACCGAACTGAGCAGAAGGCAAGATGAGTTATTGAAAAATACCGAGCAGCGCCTGGAGAAAATTAGGGAAACCGTCGATGAGAAGCTGCAGAAGACTTTGGAAACTCGCTTGGGCCAGTCTTTTGACTTGGTCAGCACCCAGCTGCAGGCGGTTCAAAAAGGGCTAGGTGAAATGCAAAGCCTCGCAACTGGGGTGGGAGATCTCAAGCGGGTACTGACAAATGTAAAAAGTAGAGGACTATTGGGCGAGTACCAGTTGCAGTCGATCCTCGAAAATATCCTAAGTCCCGAGCAGTATGTGGTCAATGCAGCGGTGACAGGAACGCGGGAACGGGTGGAGTTCGCCATCAAGATGCCTGGGCAAAGCGAAGAAATTTTCTTGCCTATTGACTCCAAATTTCCGCAGGAGGCTTATTTGCGCTTGGTAGACGCGCTAGAGATTGCAGACAAGGCGTTGGCGGACCAATACCGCTTGGAATTGATCAAGGCTGTAAAAAAGTCTGCTGCAGATATTTTCAATAAATACATCCACCCGCCACAGACGACAGACTTCGCGATCCTATTTCTTCCGATGGAGAGCTTGTATGCTGAGGTCCTTCGTGAACCAGGGCTTGCGCAGTATTTGCAGCAAGAATACAAGGTCATTGTAACGGGACCGACCACCCTTTCTGCCATTTTGAATTCGCTGCAGATGGGCTTCCGGACTTTAGCCATTCAAAAGCGCAGTTCGGAAGTCTGGCAGGTATTGGGAGCCATCAAAACTGAATTTGGGAAGTTTGGAGTGCTGTTAGAGCGTACCCAAAAGAAAATTAACGAGGCAAATACAGAATTGGACAAGTTGGTAGGGGTGCGAACGCGAATCATCCAGCGTAAACTCAAAGAGGTGCAGGAATTGCCAGAAGGGGAGAGCACTCAGTTTTTGGAGGAGTAATTCTTGGGTCTAGATTTTTTCCGCACCTCAAGAATCCAAGTCCATCTGTGCTAGTATTTTGGTGATTTTATCTTCTACCGACTCGGAGGATAGGCTAGTTCTGCTCAATCGATCGACTAAGATGGGGAAGGAGAAGGGGGTAAACTGGCTAGGATACCGAACTTGTATGGATTGCCCGTTGATTTTCCGTACGGCTTCCACAAACATTTCTTGTTCCATCTGCTGGTTTAGCGCTTCGGATCGTGCTTGTTTGAGCAGGAGGTTTTCTGGATCATATTCTTCAAATACCTGAAAGAGAAGCCCTGAATTAGCTTGAATGTGTTTGAAACTAGTGGGCTTGCCAGGATATCCTTGAAAAACCAGTCCTGCGATGCTGGCGATTTCCCGAAACTTACGCTTGGAGAGTTCGCTTTCATTGATGCAGTGAAGAATATCTTCTTCCAACTGATCAAGGCTAAATAAATCCTCTTCCAGCAGTTCCTCGATATCTACGCGTACATCTGAAAATAATTCGAAGCCATAGTCATTCATGGCCATGCTGAAGGATATTGGGAAGCGCTGCGCAATGCGGTAGGCAAGCAGGGCGCTGAGCAATTCATGCACCATTCTACCTTCAAAAGGATAGAAAAAAAGGTGGTGTCCTTCCCGAGTTTGTAACGACTCAATCAGGAAAGTCTGGTTTTCTGGTACCAAAGAAAGTTGCTGCTGCAGGTCTAAAATGGGCAAAACTCGCCTCACTTCTTCGGAATGAATGATGCCTTGGTTGTAAGACTTAAAAATTTCTCGGAGCTGATGCGCCAGTTTGGAGGATAGGGACATGCGAGCACCCATCCAACTCACCACTTGATTGGCTTTTTTGGTAGTCACCTGAACGACTGCATCCAGTCCTTTGACATAAAGTAATTCTAGATTTCTACCTGCAAAGTAAAAGCGATCCCCCACCTTCAGCTTCGCAATGAAGTATTCTTCGACTGTACCTAAATAGGCGCCATTTTTGAATTTCACCTTCATGGACACATCGCTTACGATGGTACCCATGCTGAGGCGGTGCTTCATGGCAATCTTCTTGTTTTTTACGCGGTACATCCCATCTTCGTCTACGACCACTTTCAAGTAGTCATCGTAGCTCCCTAAGGAACTTCCGCCTTTGGTGATGAATTCCAAGATCCACTGGTATTCTTCAGGGCTTAATTGCGCGTAGGACTTTGTTTTCTTAACTAGTTCAAAAAGTGACTGAGGTTCAAATCCCTCCCCAACCGCCAGCGTCACTAGAAATTGAATCAATACATCGTAAGGAAGGACCGGTGGATATTGGGACTCCAAATCCTCTTCTTCGATGGCATGTCGCAAGGCGGCAGCTTCAATGAGTTCCAAGGCATTGGTAGGAACGAAGAACACCGTCGAAGGAAGGCCAGGTTGGTGGCCTGCTCTGCCTGC
>JBEDEY010000259.1:0-11521 GCA_041175425.1 Bacteroidota bacterium
TTATTTCTAGGAAGAATGTTTTGAAAAATGAATGAATTCTAAAAAAATCACCTTTCTCTTTACCTCTATTGAATCGACTAGTGGCAAAAAGGAAGGTGAGAATTGGAGTAAAGCAGAGGAAGCCTTTTCTAGAGGACTGGCCTAAACTGCTTTAAGAAGCGGACGTCGTTTTCGGTAAAGAGGCGCAAATCCTTGATTTGATTTTTGAGCATGGCGATTCGCTCGATTCCCATTCCAAAGGCAAAGCCTGTGTATTTCGTAGAGTCGATGCCGCAATTTTCCAAGACATTCGGGTCCACCATGCCTGCACCACCGATTTCTACCCAGCCACTGTACTTGCATACGTTACAGCCTTTACCTCCACAGATTAGACAAGAGATATCAATCTCTGCGCTGGGCTCGGTAAATGGGAAGAAAGAGGGGCGAAAGCGAACTTTTGTTTCCTTGCCAAACATCTCTTTGGCAAAGTGGTACAGCGTATTCTTTAGATCGGCAAAGCCGACATTTTCATCTACATAGAGGCCTTCGACCTGATGGAAAATGCAGTGTGCACGTGCAGAGATTGCCTCGTTTCGGTACACTCTACCTGGGGAGAGGGTACGGATGGGAGGTTTTTGATTTTCCATCACCCGTACTTGTACAGAGGAAGTATGGGTTCGGAGTGCGATGTCTGGATTTTTCTCGATAAAAAAAGTGTCCTGCATCTCGCGAGCAGGGTGATTTTCTGGAAAGTTCAGTGCCGAAAAGTTGTGCCAATCGTCCTCAATTTCAGGTCCTTCGGAAAGGTTAAATCCAATGCGCTCAAAGATTTCGATGATACGTTGTCTCGTAGCAGTTAGTGGATGGATCGCTCCCAATGGAGAATTGGAGGGAGGCAAGGTCAGGTCGATATCGGCCGTCTTTTGTTTTTGGTTGGATGCAGCAACCTTCTCAATCAGGGCTTGAAATTTTTCTTCTGCAAGTTGCTTTACCCCATTGACGAGTTGACCATACGCACGCTTTTCCTCATTTGGAATGTTGCCCATGGCTCCCATCAATTCACCGACCACACTTTTCTTGGAAATAAATTCCATTCGGTAGGCCTCCAGTTGCTCTGGGGTACTTGCGTCTGCTGCAGCTATGGCAGCTTTAATGGCTTCGATTTTCTCCTGATACATGAGTTGCCGGTTAATCCTGTGGCAAAGGTACCAATTTCTAAATTTTTAGGGTAATCGCCCAAGAGTTTCCTTCAGCGATTACCCCAAATTGTGTTTACCATGTTCGTCCACCCTGCGGTCTTCCCATCATCCATGGTTCCTGTGGCTGCGCTGCTGGCTGCTTAAAGTTGCCAAGGATATAAGTAAAGGTAATCATGCCATAGCGGGTGAGTACGTTGGTAAAGACGTCCGTTACGGCTACATCTGAAATGGTACGGCTGATGCTGTTGTTTTGGTTGAGCACATCAAATAGAACTGCCTTGAGTTCTGCCTTGTTGTTTTTCGCAAAGCGGAATCCGCCCTCCATATTCCAAAGCCAAAAGTTTTGGTTAAATCCTTCGGAAAGGCCGGAGTATAAGGAGTGTGCCACATTATTTCCCATAAAGAACTTGCCATTCTTCGAGGAGAAGTAGAGGCGCATGTTCGATTCTTGCTGGTAAAAGTTGTTGTCAAGATTCTGCTGCAAGGAGGAGTTGACAATGTTGTAGGAACCTGTAGTACTGATCGAGAAATCTACATTTTGGCTGATGTTTGAATTGAAAGTCAATCCTTGGCTAAGTGTGGTGTTGTCATTCAGGTTGGAAATTCCATTAATCAAACCTGGCGTACGGTTGAAACTTACCCGGGTATTGATGTTGAACTGGGTTTTCAACTTCTTAAGCGGTGCTCCATAAGTCAAGAAGAAGCTGGAGCGAATGTTGCCATCCAAGTTGATCGGACGAGAAAGCTGGCCTCCAGAACGAAGGAGAATCTCGTTGTTGATCAAGGTATCTTTAGTAGTCAAGAAAGTGCTATTTCCAATGAAATCCGAAGTAACGGAATGAGTCACAAATAGGAATAAGGTCCGTGATTTCTCGAGGTTGATTTTGCTGATGTTCGCAAAAATGTTGTGGTTGTAACTTTGCCCCAAGTCTGGATTTCCTACGCGTAGGTTGAGTGGGTTTTGGTTATTGACCACATTCTGAAGTTCAGAGACACTAGGTTCGTTGGTGCTGGTTCGGTAACGCACTCTCCAGCTGAAGCCTGTTTTCCGGTTGCGGTAATTCAAGTTTGCGCTAGGAAGGAAGTTGTTGAAACTTCTATTGAAGGTTCCTGGTACTGGGAAGAAGGCCTCATTGTCTAAACGAGCATTTTGGTAGTCCATATTCACATTGACAGACCAGGCATCCTTGTTGTAGGCATAGCCCGAACGAAGCCGTTGGGTGATGAATTTGTTGTCAAACTCATTACTTAATGCTGTATCAAGAAGTGCTTTGCGTTCTTCATCAATCTGGAAAGTTTTTTGATCGGAAGCTGTGGCATTGTTTCCTACCTGGTAGCCAAAAGTTCCAATTGCATTTTTGCTCAACTGCTCCGTAAAGGTCAGGTTGACACGGTAGTTGAATCCTTCATTGAGTGAATAAGTTTCCTGCGTAGCGGTGTCTAGAAGATTTCTACGGAATTCACGGCTTGCAGCCAAAAGATCAGAGTCCTGGTCTCGATTGGACCAAGCGGTAAACACTTCGGTAGAAAGCGTTCGACCCTTTTTATCGAATTTGTAGCGATAGGTCAGGTTATTGGATAAATTGACCGCTTTGGTAGTTGCATTGCTGATGGATCGAAGTGCGGAAAGGGAATCGCCCAAGCTATTGCGGGTAAGTGCATCTCGATCGCTGAAAGTACTGTTGTCCTGGAAGGAAAGGCTAGGCGTGAGCACGATTGAGTTTTTCTCGTTGAGATCCGCTTCAATCCGCGCATTGGCTCGGTGGTTGCTATTTTTAACCGTATTGATCAAGTTTTCTTCGTAAAACTGACGAAGGTTCGCGTTTACGACCGTTTCTCGGTTGGTGATTTGACGTAGGGAGTTGGCTGTATTGTTGAAGAAATAACTACCGGTTACGTTGACTTTTTTACCCCATTTGTCGGAGTAGTTCAATCCCATCGCATTCGTAGTCACGATGCCTCCAGAGTTGCCAACGAGGAAGTTGTTATTTCCTCCGCCACCCCATTGGCCTCCACCAAATCCTCCGCCACCCATGCCACCCATTGCTCCGCCGCGACCTGCGCCTGCAGAAGCATTGGCTGTTAATCCGGCAAGGTCTTGACTAGAGAAGTTTTGTTGGTTGATGTTGTTGAAAAGGCCCAGCACGGAAATTCGCTGATCTCCTTTAAAGAAGTTGACACTTCCTCCAGCGGCGTAGCGGTCGTCATTGCCGTATCCCGCGTAGGTTCTGCCGAAGGAGCCATTTTTCTTGTCAGAGCGCAAAATGATGTTGATCGTCTTGGTGTAACTTCCGTCGTCAAATCCGGTGAGACGGCTTTGGTCAGAGCGCTGATCCAAGACTTCTACGCGGTCGATTGCATCTGCTGGCAAGTTGCGAAGCGCAATATTCGGGTCGCTACCAAAAAATTCGCGACCATCTACTAAGATTTTTTGTACTTGCTCCCCTTGTGCTTGGATTTGACCTCCTTGCATGGTGATGCCGGGCATTTTCTTGATTAGATCCTCAGCCTGCGCATTGGTTTGTGTTTTGAAGGCATTGGCATTGAAGGAGGTCGTATCTCCTTTTTGCTCACCCACCACGCTTACACCTTGAACCAGAACCTCTCCAAGTACCTTGGTGTCTTCAAGAAGGATGAGTTCTCCAAGTTCCACCGGCTCACGCATGCTGTGAATTTTAGTGATGGTTTTATATCCCAAAAAGGTGATTTCCACCTTTACTTCTGGAATAAATGGTCTTGCAATTTCAAATCGCCCGTCTGCACCCGTTACGGTACCGCGAAGCAAGGAGTCAGTGACGGTTTTGATTAGGACGTTGGCACCAATCATGGGGGTCTTTGCCGTGCCATCCATCACCTGTCCGGTAAACTTTCGTTCTGGTCGGGCTTGGTCGGTTGGTCGCTGCCCGAAGGATGGGGCTGCAACTAGAAATGAAAAAATTAAAAGAAAAAGGAATTGGTAAGTTTTCATAAATTGGTTGTAATACGCCTTATTTGACTCCAATAGGTAGCAAAAGGTTTAATGGAGTTGTGGAGTAAAATTAGAGTGGGAATTCTAAGGGATAAGTGGTTTATTTTCAGTCTAAAAGTTCAGGAATCAAGAACATTGTTTCATGATCTCCGCATACGAAATTCCGTAATCAAGAACATTGTTTCATGATCTCCGCATACGAAATTCCGTAATGGCTTTCGTGGTAGGTTACTTTTCCGTTTTGGATAAGCAGTACTTGAGGGGATTCATGAGGAATACCAAAGCGCTCCGCTACTAGATTGGAAAGCGAACGGAAAGCGATCAAATCCAAATAGTAAGGAGTGATTTTATCAGCGTCTTCAGGTTTCCAGTTTCGCAAAAGCCGATCCAAAGACATGCTGCTAATGGAGCAGCGGGTACTGTGTTTGAATAGCAATACTGGCTTCTCCGCACTTGCTGTGATCACTTGATCAATTTGCTCTTCTGAGGTGAGTTTGTTCCAGTTCATGTACTCTTTTCGCTACTTTTGCAGTCTATCTCACAAAGGTAACCTAGATCTTTCGAACTCTCAAGTACAATGACCGAGCCAACTTTTCGTATTGCCATTACTAGAGCTTTAATTTTTTGGATTGGGGCAGGCCTCCTGGCTGCTTCCTGCAAGTCTTTAGATCCTACAGCAAACCTACCCTTACCCACCGTCCCTAAAACCAGGTCGGTGGTCAATGTGCCATTGGACATCCCATTCACTACGCTGACAGCTGTGGCCAATCGCGAAACTCCCTCTCTGATTTTTCGTCAGCGGGGCATGGATTTAGGAAATGGGTTGGTAGGTGATTTTGAATTTTCAAGAAATGGAAAAATCCAGCTTCGCGCCTTGGATCAACAACGTTTGGAAGTAGTGTTTCCGCTAAAAATTCAAGGAGAAATCGGCTTGAAGCCAGGAGGCATCCGAAATCTTCTGCAGACCAAGGTGCCGATCAACCAGACCTTGGCACCCGTTTTTGTGATCAATCCTCAGGTTCAGTCCAACTGGTATTTGGGGATTTCTGAGTTTGAACTTTTGGATTTGGGAGGTAAAATGGCGCTGTCGGTACTTGGGATTGAGCTGGATTTAAGCCCACTGGTCCGCCAAGAAATTCGCCGATTTGCAAAGCAAGAGCTCACTTCCAAGCCGAATTTGCTTGCGCTCAAGCCGATGATGGAGTCGATTTGGAACCAAGTGGGCAAACCGATTGTGGTGGACGTTGAAGGCAAAAAAACCGGACTTTCCATCCGTCCTGACTCCGTGAAGCTTCGGGAGTACCTGCAGCCCAACAAGGGTTTGCATCTGGATTTGGGTTTTCAAGGTCAGGTACAAATTCATCCTGCCACCGCTGTTCCTAGCCGAGCCTTTCCACTTCCTACTATCTCCCCCAATACGGATGCCTCCAATCGAATCGATCTGGAGCTGCCCCTCGCTTTTACCTATGCCGAACTAGATGCCCTCATCCAACAATCTTTTGGGGGACAGGCTATTCGAATGAATAAAACATACCTCTTTCAAGCCAAGCAATTTCGTACGCAGGCCTATGGAGATAGACTTGGAATTACAGTTGCCTTTACGGCAGTCAGTAACAAGGGAGGGGAGTTGACTGGAGAACTATTTTTGGCAGGCCAACCCGTCTATGATCCCCTAACGCAAGTGCTGCGCGTGGACAATTTGGATTTTGTGATGAAAAGTGGCAGTGCCAAAGCGATGTTGGGAGCGATGATCAAGAAGGGAAAAATCAACAAGCAACTCAGCCAACGGATGAAAATGCCGCTGGGGGAAACTATCGGTGAAAGCCTGAAAGGATTGCAAGGACGCCTGTCTTTGCAGACTTCCGTCGCCAATTTGGCTATTCAGGGTTTGCAGATCGTGCCACTCGGCTTTTACCCGACGGCTACAGGACTGGCTATCCCCCTCAAAGCTACCGCCACCACTGCCATTCAATGGAAGTGATCTTGAAAGATGAAATGAAAATAAAAAAGAGAGTTAACTCCCTTTTTTATTTTCTTCCTGCCTTGATTTTTTCGACTACTTCGGGGTCCAAGAGGGTAGAGATGTCTCCCATTCCGTCTAGGACACCTTCTGCAATTTTTCGCAGAATGCGGCGCATGATTTTTCCTGATCGTGTTTTAGGCAAGCCTGTTACGATTTGGATTTTGTCCGGCTTGGCAATCGGTCCAATGATTTTGGAAACGGTCTCTTTTATTTCTTGAATGAGGTTGTCCTCACTTCGGTTGCTCATATCACAGATCACAAAGGCATAGATGCCTTGCCCTTTGACCTCATGTGGGTAGCCAACTACGGCAGATTCGATCACTTTTGGATGCTCATTGATCGCATTTTCTACCTCCGCTGTACCCAGTCTATGTCCGGATACATTGATGACATCGTCCACTCGACCCAGGATTCGGTAATAGCCATCGTGGTCGCGCTTGACTCCATCGCCGGTGAAGTACTTGTTTTTGTAGGTAGAAAAGTAGGTTTGCTTGCAGCGCTCGTGGTCCCCGTAGGTGGTTCTGATCATGGATGGCCATGGGAAATCAATGCAAAGGTTACCCTCTACAGAGTTGCCACGAAGCTCCTTGCCTTCTGCATCGACAATGCTGAGTTGGATGCCGGGCAGTGGCAGGGTAGCGTAAGCTGGCTTCGTAGGGGTGATGCCCGCGAGTGGGGAGATCATAATGCCTCCGGTTTCTGTTTGCCACCAAGTATCTACAATCGGGCATTTCCCTTTGCCAATGTGGTTGTGGTACCAGTGCCAAGCTTCCTCGTTGATGGGTTCGCCTACGGAGCCGAGCACTTTGAGGGAGCTTAGGTCATGCCCTTCGATGGGCTCGGTGCCAAAGGCCTGAAGAGCTCGGATGGCTGTTGGGGCGGTGTAAAACACATTGACCTTGTACTTTTCAATAATCTCCCAGAATCTTCCAGGATGGGGATAGGTAGGTACCCCTTCAAACATCAGCGTAGTGGCGCCAGCGAGTAGGGGGCCATACACGATGTAGGAGTGTCCGGTGATCCAGCCAATGTCAGCGGTACACCAATACACGTCTCCTGGGGTGTATTGAAATACATTTTCAAAGGAGTACTTGGTGTAGACCATGTAGCCTCCGGTGGTATGCACCACTCCTTTGGGCTTGCCGGTAGAGCCAGAGGTGTAGAGGATAAAGAGCATGTCCTCGCTATCCATTTCAGCAGCTTGGTTGACAGCTGACTGCCCGGCTACCGCTTCATGCCACCAGTAATCCCTCCCTGCCAGCATCTGGGTTTCTTGACCAGTGCGTTGGTAGACAAGGACTGTATCTACCGGTGCTTTTTCAAGGGCTTCGTCTACGATTTCTTTGATGCTAATTTGTTTGTTGCCACGGAAGTTTCCATCTGCAGTGAGGACGGCTTTGGCTTTGCAATCCAGGATGCGATCTGCGAGGGAGGTGCTGGAGAAACCAGCAAACACCACCGAGTGAATGGCGCCGATACGTGCACAGGCAAGCATGGCGATGGCTGCTTCAGGCACCATCGGCATGTAGATGATCACGCGATCCCCTTTGCCGATGCCCTTGGACAGTAGCGTGTTGGCAAATCGGCAAACTTCCTCAAAAAGTTGACGGTAGGTGAGCGTACGTCCTGCTTCTCCAGGTTCGTTGGGTTCCCAGATGATGGCGGGTCGATCGCCAAGGGTGTAGAGGTTTTTCTCAAAGATGTTTTCGGTGAGGTTGAGTTTGCCATTTACAAACCACTGTACCTCGGGAGTTTCAAAGTTCCACTCCAAGACCTTGGACCAGCGTTTTTTCCAATGAAAGGAGTCGGCAATTCTCGCCCAGAATTCTTCAGGCTGTGCCACACTTTTTTGATATTCGTGAAAGTAGCCGCTGAGGGTATGTAATCGATCACTCATGAGTGGGGTAGTCTAGGTTGTAAATCAATGGTTGGATGCTTTTCCTGCTCCTTTTGGGATTCGAATTTCCTGGATTAGTTGTTGGACATGGCTTGGAGGAGCAGGAGTCAACCAAGATACGCCAAAGCAAACCAAGAAGTTAAGCGCCATTCCTAGGGAGCCAATTCCCTCTGGGGAGATTCCCCACCACCAGTGTTCGGCGGTGTTGAGTTCGGGATACACAAACTTGAAGTAGCTAATGTAGCTGATGGTGAATACAAGTCCTGTCAGCATCCCGGCGATGGCTCCTTCCTTGTTGACCCGGGTAGAAAATATTCCGAGCAAGATGACTGGGAAGAAAGAGGAAGCGGCAAGGCCAAATGCAAAAGCAACTACTTCGGCTACAAAGCCAGGAGGGTTGATGCCAAAATATCCCGCCAAAATCACGGCGCCAGCGGCAGAGAGCCTAGCAATTCGGAGTTCTTTTTTATCCGAAATTTCGGGGCGGAATGTCTTGAATAAATCACGCGATATGGAAGTGGAAATTACAAGCAAGAGGCCTGCAGCTGTGGACAATGCCGCTGCCATGGCTCCAGCAGCCACTAACCCAACTACCCAATCGGGGAGCTGTGCGATTTCTGGGCCTGCCAAAACCATGATGTCCTTGTCAATGCGTAGCTCGTTGGAAGCAGGGTCTGCCAGGTATTGTACTGTGCCGTCCCCATTTTTATCTTCTATTTGAATCAACTTGGTTTGCTGCCAGTTTTGAACCCATTCTGGGAGCTGATCAATTGGTTTCTCGGAAGTGGACTCGATGATGTTGTACATCCCAAATGCTGCGATAGCAGGAGCAGTGGTGTATAGAATTGCGATAAATGCCAAGGCGTAGCCAGCAGAAAGTCGGGCATCTTTTACTTTGGGAACTGTAAAAAAGCGAACAATCACATGGGGAAGACCTGCTGTTCCTACCATCAAGGCCAAGGTGATCATGAATAAATCGGGAATGCTTTTGGTGCCAGAGGTGTAGTCTGCAAAGCCTAGGTCACCCAGCACTCCATCAAGCTTGTCCAAAAGTGGGACTCCCCCTGCTACATCACCTCCTAGTCCGAGCTGTGGAATGGGATTGCCGGTAAGTTGCATGGAGATAAAGATGGCCGGAACCATGTAGGCAAAAATCAACACACAGTATTGAGCGACTTGGGTATAGGTAATGCCTTTCATACCCCCTAACACGGCATAGAAAAACACGATGGCCATGCCGATCACCACTCCCCATTCGATGGGAAGCTCCAGGTAGCGGGAGAAGACGATGCCTACGCCACGCATTTGCCCTGCTACATAGGTAAAGGAGATGAATAGGGCACAAATGACGGCAACGACTCTTGCTTTATTAGAGTAGTAACGATCGCCTACAAAGTCAGGAACCGTGAATTTTCCAAATTTCCGAAGGTAGGGAGCGAGCAAAAGTGCAAGCAACACATAGCCTCCAGTCCAGCCCATCAGGTAAACCGAACCATCGTAGCCGGAAAAGGAAATAATGCCTGCCATAGACATAAACGAAGCGGCCGACATCCAGTCTGCAGCAGTGGCTAAACCGTTGGCGAGGGGAGAAACTCCTCCGCCGGCAACATAAAATTCTTCAGTTGATCCCGCACGACTCCATATAGCAATGCCAAGGTAAAGCGCAAAGCTAAGTCCAACGAGTAAGTAGGTCCAGGCGAGTAAATCCATATCAGTCTTCGTTGACGTTAAATTCCTTGTCCAGCTTATTCATGCGAACCACGTAAACAAATATCAGCACTAGGAAGGCGTAAATAGCTCCTTGCTGCGCAAACCAAAATCCAAGTTTGAAGCCTCCAATTCGAATGCTGTTGAGCTCTTCTACCCATAGAATTCCACATCCAAAGGAGACGATAAACCAAATAAAAAGTAGGATTGCGAGCGTTTGGAGGTTTTTTTTCCAATACTGCTCCATTTTTGAGGGAGAAGGTGACATGTCGGTGACGGTTAGTCTGGGTTTAATTTGGCATTCATCAAAAGAAGCAAAGCAATTTTTGATGGAAGAAATATAACCTAAAAAATAGAAGGAAAAGACCTTTTTTCCAAAGGTGGAACCGTCTAGAGCAGTAAAACCTTACTGATTTTCACAAAAGCTTTTCCATCTGGAATCGTCCAAGTCCTTGAAAATAAGTACAGTAAAATTGGAAGGGCATTCAGCTGGTTTGAGCTAGCTGTAGATCAAAAAGTAAAAATCAAATCAAGTATTCTGATGCGAAAGCTAGGGCTGCCGCCAAAAAGGTAATGGCCAGCTTGTTGAGCTGAAACTTGTGATGCGGGCTACTTTCAAAAAAGATGGTCGTAGAAATATGTAGGAAACCACCGGTAACTAGTCCATAAAGGATACCGATTCCTTCGGCAGAAAGCAGTCCTTGACTGATGAAGAAGGAGCTAGAGACCATGCCTAGCGGTGAGGCTAAGGCAAAAAGGGTCAAAAGGACAAGGGTCCATTTTTTGGAGAGGGAAGCCGAAAGCACGGCTGCTAGTGCAAATGCTGCTGGTCCTTTGTGCATCAAAATTCCCAACAAGATGGTTTTGTCACTGTGCTGGTGCAAGGCAGATACGTTGTGCGACAGCAAGGTGCCCTCCAGAAAACCATGGATAAAAAGGCCGATCATCAAGGTAAAAACACCCTTGTAGGAGGAAGACTCGTGCTTGTGAATATGCCCATGCTCGATACCTGCAGACCAAAATTCCAAAAGCTGTTGCAAGAGAAAGCCAATCAGGATGTACATTCCCATGCGACTGGGGTCGTAGGATCCTGAAAATAATTCGGGTAAAATATGCAAAATGGTGATTGAGAACAGGTAGGATCCTGCAAATACCAACACCAGTTTGAAGTATTTTTCTTTGAGTACTGGGGTGATAAACACCAAAAGTCCAGCGAGTAGCGCAGTGAAAAATAAAAGAATAAAATTTAGCGCCATAGGAATGCCCTTGCAATGACCTCAGGGAAGGTTTTTTGCAAAGGTAGGAAAATTCAACAATGTTGCACTATGGAATGCAATATCATTGCATAAGCCAATTTACTCGATTGGAAAAGAGAGTAAAGATTTAAGTTCGGGGCTAGCGTATAGGGTCAGTCCCTTGCCTTTTTCATTGTAGATCAAGATCATCTCCACATCCTTCCGTTCCGAATCTATTCGAATCGCATCTTGCCATCCACGCACAAGCAAGGATTGCGCAAGAATAGCAGCCGCTTTTGAAGTTTGCGCGAGTACAGTAGTTTGGAGGAGTCCATGGTTGACGGGATAGCCAGTTCGGGGATCCAACACCCATGCTTTTCGTAGGGAGTCTTGTCTGTAGGACTGCGTAAAATCCCCTGCTGAGGCTACTGCTCGGTTTTGCAAGGCAATCCAGCCATCCTGTATCTTTCCGAGGCTATCCGGACGTTGGGTTTTGAATTTCCATAGTTCTTG
>JBEDEY010000260.1:0-8545 GCA_041175425.1 Bacteroidota bacterium
GTTTTGAAATAGAATACAATCCTCTAGCAAAGCCTAGAAGATTTCAATAGAAAAAGTTCGGGGTGTAGCGTAGCCCGGTATCGCGCCACATTTGGGATGTGGAGGTCGTAGGTTCGAATCCTGCCACCCCGACTTATTTAAAATTAAAATCACTTAAAGCCAGCAAATACTTGTTGGCTTTTTTTGTTTCAGGGCTGTAGCGTAGCCCAGTATCGCGTCCCCGAAATCCTTCGGGGCAGGCACCGCAGGATTGCGGGAAGTCCGTAGGTTCGAATCCTGCCACCCCGACTTATTTAAAATTAAAATCACTTAAAGCCAGCAAATACTTGTTGGCTTTTTTTGTTTAAGGGCTGTAGCGCAGCCCGGTATCGGGTACCGCAGCAATGCGGGAAGGAAGGGTTATGTTTCCTATTCCTGCTAACCCGACTTATTTTTTGATTTACTGTTTTTGCTTCACAATCCACTTCCTCAAAATTTTCCAAAAGTTTTCTGCGTCTTCGTTGACATGGACATCGTCACTCAACAAAAAGCCAAAGGCCTTGAATTGTTCACTTTTTTCAAGGGTGATTTTCAATATTCCGACCAAAGGAATAAACAAGATCATTCCCGAAATCCCCCAAAGCCAACCGCCAATTAAGATGGAGATGAGAACAGCTAACGCATTTACTTTCACCTTGGACCCTACCACCATGGGCGTAATCAGGTTGTTTTCCAACAGTTGAATCCCCCACAAACACACGAAAGTAAGTAAGGGATAAATCAGGGAGTCCGTGGTCAAAAAAACATAGACGACCGTGAATACGGAAGAAAGAAAAACCCCCACAAAGGGGATCAAATTCATCAGGGCAATAAATACCGCAAACAGAATAAAGAATTCAACCCCAATTGAATAAAAAAATAGCCCAGACAAGAAGGCAACGATTCCGGTCACACGAATCATCCCTACCAAATAATCCTGAATAACTTGTCCTGAATCATTGACCCAATGAAGTACCGTTTCCTGGTTTTTGGAGGAATACCGCACCAAAAATTCAGCAAAAAAGTCTTTGTAATAGAGCAATAAAAATATGTACAAAGGCACAATCCCAATCAGCGTAAGCGACTTTCCGGTTGCAAAAAGGGTTTTGTTGAAATCGAATGAACTAACCAAGGAATCAAGGCTAGGAAGCGTATTCAAACTGATCCACTCCTCACCGAAGAAGAGGTTGAGTTCCTTGGAATAGCGTGCCATTTTTCCAGAAATATTGGCTTCTATTTCTGGAATCTCACGAATCAATCCAAATACTTGGTTCAACAAAAGGTAAAAAATCCCAAAGGCAAGTATAGAAATGCCAAGGATACTCAGAAATATTGCAAGCCCTCTGGGGAATCTTCTTCGTTCAAACCAAGAGGATATCGGATACAAGGCAAATGCAAAAAACACTCCCCACACCAACGGTACAAAAATAAAAGATCCTTCTTTGGCTACTAGAGAGCCCAAAACCAAAACTAATAGTGCGTAGGCAAGATGCTGTAGATTTTTCATGGGATCAACAAAAAATGATTTGATTAAGATAAGCATTAGGCCAATGTCATGGCAACTTATTTCTTCAAATTCTAAAAAACGGCTCGAACTTTCAATTCAAACTAAAATTCAAAATCTGAATTTCAATCCATAGCTTATTCGGAATACCCTGAGGTATTTCTTATTTTTGAAATGGACCTTTCAAACCAGATTTTCTAAAACTCAGCTAGGATTCTGGTCCGATTTTGCCCACACAATTACAAATAATCTAGCCCTCAAATTCAACCCGATCCCATGAAAAACCTATTGCTTGCACTTCTCCTGCTTCCTTCCCTACTTTTTGCTCAGGCCAAAGTGGATACCATCTCAGTATTCAGCCCATCCATGAAAAAGACGTTGAAAGCAGCCATCACTTTTCCTTCCAGCTATGAAAATGGGAAAAATAGTTATCCTGTTGTCTACCTCTTGCATGGAGGCTCTGGCGCTTTTTCGGATTGGCATCAAAAAGTGACCGAAAAAGGGATCGTGAATCAAC
The DNA here is from genome assembly GCA_041175425.1 of Bacteroidota bacterium. Classification (GTDB taxonomy): domain Bacteria; phylum Bacteroidota; class Bacteroidia; order Cytophagales; family Cyclobacteriaceae; genus Algoriphagus. Next base: position 2,040 of record JBEDEY010000260.1, read on the forward strand.
TAGCAGAGGAACATCAGGTGTTGATTGTCACACCTGGAGTAGGTCCTGCAAGCTATTATTACGATAGTCCACTATTGGATTCGGTTCGCTACGAAACCTACATGATCCAAGAATTGATCCCATTCGTCGACAAGAATTACCGAACACTCGCACAAAAAGAATCTCGGGCAATCACCGGCTTGTCTATGGGAGGCCATGGAGCCATTACCCTAGCTGCCAAGCACCCTACCCTATTTATCGCTGCTGGCAGCATGAGTGGCGTGATGAACATTGATACCGACCTATGGAAAGTTGGCGAAGAGTTTCGAAACCTGCGGAAACAAGGACAAAAGGAAATGCTGGGAGCTATCAATTACCAAGGCCCAGTATTTAGTTCGTACACTGCTGTAGGCCTAGTAGATCAACTCAAAAACCAAAATATCTCGGTATTAATTGATTGTGGGGTAGATGACTTTTTGATCGAGACCAACCGTCAAATGCATTCACTTTTGATGGAAAAGAAAATTCCACACGAATACATTGAAAGACCAGGTGCACATACTTGGAACTATTGGACTGATGCATTGCCGGTACAGTTTTTCTTTTTGACCAAATCCCTGAAGCGCTAAGCTAGCCGATAAGCTTGATTTCCAAATTTTAATCCCTTTTAAAATTAAACTAACTTTACACTCTGAGTTTAAGCCTATTCAACCATGTCCCAGTTTGATTCAATCCGCCCCTTTTATGACGCAGAGGTAAATGCTGCCATCCGAGAGATTGTGGACGACCCCATGCTGGAAGCCATGATGCAGTTTACCTTTCCTGAGGATCAAGCTACCTCCTGGAAGGATCGAATGAAACACACCCATTCCTTACGGGATTTCCAAATCAACTTCATTTACCCTGCTGTAAAAAAAGTATTGGAAATGAGTTCGGAAGGATTGACAGTCGGGGGATTTGATCAATTGGAACCCAACACAGCCTACTTGTTTATTTCCAATCACCGAGATATCATTCTAGATACTTCCCTCCTCAATGCCTGTTTGTATGAAAATGGGCTAGTCATGACTACCTCTGCCATTGGAGATAATTTGATCAAAAAGCCTTTCATCCACATCCTATCTAGGCTAAATCGGAATTTTGCCATTCGAAGAGGTCTCAGTGGAAGAGCATTACTTGAAAGCTCCCAACTCGCATCTGAGTTTATTCACAAATCGCTGTTGCGTGAAAACCGATCCGTGTGGACCGCACAGCGCGAAGGGAGAACCAAAGATGGAAACGATAGCACTCAGAAGGGGGTATTGAAAATGCTAACCCTTGCAGAAAAAGGCAGTCAACCGTTCAATTTCTTTGAAAAAATACAGCTGGTCCCAGTTTCGATCTCCTACGAATATGACCCCACCGACTCCTTGAAAATCCCTGAATTGATCGCAAAATCAAAGGAGGAAATCTATGTAAAAGGAGAAAATGAGGACTTCATCACGTTGCTGAGCGGCATCATGGGATCCAAAAAGCGTATTCACATCCAAGTCAATAAAGTGATGACCGAGGAGATCCGTCAACTCAAAAAAGAGGAGCTTACCCAAAACGAAAAACTAAGCAAACTCGGAGAGTTGATCGATCAAGAAATCTGGAAAGGATACAAACTCTGGCCAAGCAATTACATTGCCCACGATCTATTGCATCAGAAAAGTCAATTTACATCACAGTACACCGCAGCAGAAAAAGCGAGTTTTGAAAAGCACCTTTCCCAAAAAGTAAATCAAGAAAATCCCCTAGAGGTGGAAAATTTTCTTCGAATGTATGCCTACCCGGTCGTCAACCAGTTGGGTCTTTGATTTTTTAAACGCAAACCTGCATTTACCTCCTAGTAAGTAGCAATAATCTCTCTCCATTGAATCAGCTAGGTTAAAATGTATCGGCCAAAGCCTAGTTTAGGACTTTAAATCCTAGCTTTCCTCAAAAAGGAAATAAAATGTAACCCAGAAATCCGTAGTTTAGGAAGTAAACTTTTCTACGATGAGAAAACCACTAGTACTCTGTTGCCTCTTCCTGCTTTTTTGCCAAGTGGGCATAGCCCAAACCGATAAAATCCCGGTAGGATACATTCATACTCCTCTCGGAGAACTTTGGATCGAACTGGATGAGCGCACCCCCAATCACAAAAAAAGCTTTATTGAACTTGCTGAAGCAGGATATTGGGATTCACTCACCTTCAACCGAGTGATTCCAAACTTTGTTGCGCAAGGAGGATGCCCAGATACTCCAGCTGGATTCACTGATCCGGAATACTTTTTGGCACCTGAATTTCACCCAGAACTGAAACATGTGTACGGAGCCATAGGGGCAGGTAGAGATGATAATCCAGGAAAACTGTCCGCCCGATGCCAATTTTACATCGTACAAAATCCTTCAGGAATCCCTCGACTGGATGGAGATTACACCGTATTTGGTAGAATCATCAAGGGAATGGACATCATTGACCGTATCGTAAGTGTTCCTAGAGACAAGCAAGACCAACCCTTAAGCCCAATTTCTTTGCGCGTAGAAATAAAATACCTCAGCAAAAGTGAAATTGCTGCACTTTTAACCGCTGCCACTGATGAATAAACCAATTCGAATCCTTGTGGTAGGTTGTGGAAATATGGGTACCTCCCATGCTACCGCCTACCACCAAATGCCCGAATTTGAGATTTCTGGTCTTGTATCCAGAGGGGATTCAAAGCTCCGACTCCAAGAAAAATTAGGGAGCGACTATCCCCTTTTTGAGGATTTCGAAACCGCCTTAGCGGAGAGCCAATCCGATGCCGTTTGCATTTCTACCTACCCGGATACCCATGAGGACTTTGCCTGCAAAGCCATGCGGGCAGGCTGCCATGTGTTTTTGGAAAAACCCTTGGCCTATAGCATTTCTGGTGCGGAACGAATCCTTGCAGTAGCCAAGGAAACTGCTAAAAAAGTAGTCGTCGGCTACATCCTGCGTCACCATCCCTCCTGGATCAGATTTATTGAAGAAGCGCATAAGCTAGGCAAGCCTTTGGTGATGCGGATGAACCTCAATCAACAAAGCCAAGGCTACATGTGGGAGGTACACCGAAACCTGATGAATACCTTGAGTCCAATCGTGGACTGCGGGGTCCATTACATTGATGTGATGTGCCAAATGACCCGTTCCAAACCAGTATGGGTTTCCGCCATCGGCGCCCGTCTTAGCGAGGAGGTTTCCCGAGACAATTACAACTATGGGCAACTTCAAATTCGCTTTGAAGATGGATCCGTTGGTTGGTACGAAGCGGGATGGGGACCCATGATCAGTGAAACAGCCTTTTTCATCAAAGATGTCATGGGACCAAAAGGAGCGGTTTCCATTGTAGCCAAAAACGCAGCATCAGCAGGGCAATCCGACCAAATCGATTCGCATACCAAAACAGAATCGTTATTGGTTCACCTTGCTGACTTGAACGAAAAGCAATTGTTCGCCAAAAAAGACGAATGGATAGATTTGAAAGATGAACCTAGCCATCAGGAATTGTGCAACCGAGAGCAAGCCTATTTCCTTCATGCGATTCGTGAAGATTTAGACCTGCAGGAGCATTTGGACGATGCACTGAATAGCCTAAAAATTGCATTCGCTTGTGATGAATCTGTAAAAACTGGAAAAGGGGTTTCCCTTTAAAAAAATAAGCCTAAGAACGTAAGGCTAAACCCAAAATCTCAAGTAAATGGAAAATAAAACCATTCTTATTACCGGTGGAGCAAGTGGAATTGGGCTTGCTCTTGTTGGAAAATTTGCAAGCCAAGGAAGTACCGTCTTCTTTATTGACTCCAATGCCCTCCTTGGACAACAAGTGGAGAAGGAATTTCAAGAAAAAGGAAAGCCTGTTACTTTTTTGGAAGTTGATATTCGAGAAGAAAGTCAGGTTCAGACTGCAATTCAATCCATTCCTGGCAAATTGGATGTGCTGATCAACAATGCGGGCATCTCGCATATTGGAAACTTAGCGTCCACTTCCCTAGCTGATTTCGAGAGACTATTCGCAGTAAATGTCACAGGCATGTTTCTCTGCAGCCAAGCAGCATTACCCAAGCTGATCGAACAAGGCGGTGGATCCATACTCAACCTATGTTCCGTAGCTGCGACCATGGGGATTCCAGATCGATTTGCCTACAGCATGACCAAAGGCGCCACACTTTCCATGACCTTGAGCATTGCTCGGGATTACGTAAAGCAGGGAATTCGTTGCAATTGCATCTCTCCAGGAAGGGTTCATACCCCTTTTGTAGATGGGTTTTTGGCTAAAAACTACCCTGGGAGAGAGCAAGAAATGTTTGAGCAACTAGCTGCCACCCAGCCCATAGGGAGAATGGGGACTCCAGACGAGATTGCAGAACTGGCTTATTTTATTTCTTCGGATACCGGCAAGTTCATCACCGGATCCAATTTTACGATCGATGGTGGCTTTACAGGAATCAAAATATAATCCCCTCCACCAATTTCAATTGAATTCAAACACCCAATAAACCTATCCCAACCATGAAACTAATCCGATTTGGTGCAGCAGGCAAAGAACTTCCAGGTATAGAAGACCCTTCAGGCAAGCGTTTGGATTGTTCCTCCTTTGGTGAAGATTGGAATGAAGCATTTTTTGAGAACCAAGGCTTGGAACGATTGAGGGATTGGTTGACAATCCATCAAAGCTCACTCAACGAAATCCCATCAGAAAGCCGGCTCGGCTCTCCCATCGCCCGCCCCTCCAAGATCCTATGCATCGGTCTCAATTACCGAAAGCATGCAGAAGAAGCAGGCATGCCAGTTCCAGAGGTCCCTATCCTCTTCATGAAAGCGAGCAGCTCCCTTTGCGGACCTTTTGATCCCATTTACATTCCAAGAAATTCAACGCAAACCGACTGGGAAGTGGAGTTGGCCGTGGTCATCGGAAAGCGAGCCAAGTACGTCACGAAAGAAAATGCATACGACTACATAGCCGGCTATTGCGTCCACAACGATGTGAGCGAGCGAGACTTTCAGCTTCGCCAAGGCGGGCAATGGACCAAAGGAAAAAGTGCAGACCATTTTGCCCCCTTAGGCCCCTACCTTGTGACCAAAGACGAGATACCGGACCCACAGCAACTATCACTTTGGCTGGAAGTAAATGGGGAATTGCTCCAAAATAGCAGTACTTCAGATTTGATATTTGATATTCCTACGTTGGTGTCCTATGTGAGCAATTACATGACCCTACTTCCTGGAGATGTGATATCTACCGGAACACCGGCAGGCGTAGGAATGGGCTTGAAGGAGCCCCGCTATTTGAAATCGGGTGACCGCGTTCGCCTAGGAATCGAAGGATTAGGAATATCCGAACAACTCGCTGTTCAAGATCCAGAAGCATGAGAATCGACGCGCATCAGCACTTTTGGAACTATGATTCCGAGCGATTTGACTGGATAAATGATGACATGGCTGCACTTCGGAGAAATTTTCTTCCTGAAGACCTATACCCAATTCTGCAAGCCTCACAAATTGATGGATGCATCGCAGTACAAGCCGAGGAGCATCTTCGAGAAACAGCATTTTTGCTTGAACTTAGTGAAGATCATCCTTGGATACTTGGGGTGGTAGGCTGGGCTGAACTAGCACAAGACAACTTGGACGAAATTCTTGACCAGTGGTCAAATTATAACAAATTACTGGGATTTAGAGAAGTCCTTCAATCCAAGCAACCAGAATACATGCTTCGCAAGGAGTTTATTCGTGGAATCCACAAGCTTGGGAAGCGCGGCTACACCTACGACCTACTCACCTATCCGAACCAACTGCCTGCAGCACTTCAACTCGTAGATGCTTGCCCCAATCAATTTTTTGTCATCGATCACTTATCCAAGCCTTATATCAAGGCTGGGGATTGGAAAGTCTGGAAAAAAAGCCTCCAACCATTTAGTGAACGGGAGCTGGTTTATGCAAAGGTTTCAGGACTGGTCACAGAGGCCAATTGGAAAAAATGGAGTCCAGCTGATCTTTTCCCCTACTTGGAAATTAGCCTGGAATTATTTGGGCCGAAAAGGCTCCTTTTTGGAAGCGATTGGCCCGTATGTCTGGTTGCAGGGCAGTACAAGGAAGTTCTTGGAGTGATTGAATCATTTGTCAACCAACTTTCAGCGAACGAAAAAGAAGCCCTTTTCGGAGGAACTGCTCAAGAATTTTACAAAATTTAATCCGTATCGAAGCAAACATGGATTTACAACTTCAGGATAAAGTTATTTTAGTTTCAGGTGGTGCAAAAGGCATCGGAGGAGCGATTTCAAGAAGTCTAATCGAAGAGGGAGCAATTCCCGTCATCATTGACCCATCCGAAGTGGAAGGGCAGGAACTTTTGGAGTTTGCCAAAGGAAAAGCCTTGCACCTCAAAAAACGACTTTTCTCAGCAGCAGATGCTCAAGAAGTGGTGCAGGCCACACTCGCCAACTACGGTAGAATCGATGGTCTCGTAAATAACGCAGGCACAAACGATGGAGTAGGATTGGAA
>JBEDEY010000261.1:0-6505 GCA_041175425.1 Bacteroidota bacterium
TTACTATTCTCAAGAAGAAAAAGATAAAACTGCTTCTGCCCAGAAATGAAAAAAGTAGCACTACTCTTCTTCTGTCTGTTGTCTTCAGCTTCGCTTTTGGCTCAAGAAATTCAAAAGTTAAGTTTTGAAGATTACATGCAATGGGTTCAAGACTATCATCCCATTTCCATTCAAGCAGATCTCAACTTACGACTAGGTCAAATGGAGGTGCGAAAGGCGCGTGGGGGATTTGATCCCATGCTGTATGGAAATCTGGATAAAAAGGAATTTAACCAATCCACGTACTTCGAAAAGCGAGAGGCGGGAGTGCTTGTGCCTACTTGGATGGGGGTGGAGCTTATGGGAAATTTTGAGCAGAACTCGGGGGCTTTTCTCAACTCGGAAAGTGCCGTCCCAACCAATGGTCTGCTTTCGGCAGGTGCTGCTCTAAATTTGGGTCAAGGATTGCTTTTGGATGATCGGAGAGCTACGCTTCAAAAGGCACAACTCTATGCCCAAGCCACAGAAGTGGAGCGCCTCAATTTTAGAAATGAACTGAACCTCCAAGCAACCGCAGCCTATTGGAAGTGGGCGGCAGCTTACGAGAATAAATTGGTCCTTGAAGAAGGAGTGAAGTTGGCAAAAATTCGATTTGATGGAATTAAACGCAGTTACGAACTCGGGGATCAGGCGGCGATTGATACCGTTGAGGCACTTTCACAATTGCTGAATAGAGAATACCGCTTGCAGCTTGCCGAGAATACGTTTTTTGAAAACACACAGGTGTTGAATACCTTTTTGTGGAATGATTCAGGAGAACCGATGCTTCTGGAAACGGGAGTTTTTCCTCAACCGCTATCCCAATTTCTAAATGCAGCCCCTGATCCAGAAGAACTGCGGGCTTTGGTGGCTAGGCACCCCGAACTGTTGCTCACAGATTTTGATTTAGCGAGCTTGAAGGTCGAAAAGCGTTTGCAAACGCAGGAATTACTTCCTGTAGTCAAGCTGAAGTATAACTTCCTGACCGAGGAGCTGGCAGATGCCAATCCTTCTCCTCTTTTTGAGAATAACTACAAATGGGGATTAACTGTCTATACTCCTTTGTTTTTACGAAAGACGCGAGGAGAGCTGGGAAGCACCAAGGCGAAATTAGAAATCAAGCAGACTGGGAGAAATTTGAAGGAGCAGCAGCTCAGAACAAAATTAGAAACAGAACTTAACTCTTGGAAACTGTTGAACCAACAGGTGCGTACCCTTGGAGAAAATGTAAAGAGCTTGGAAGCCTTGCTCTCCGGAGAAACCCGTCGTTTTGAGATTGGAGAAAGTAGTTTGTTTTTGGTCAATTCGCGCGAAGTATCGGTTTTTTACGCGAGATTTACCTTTAATGTACTTTCTTCTATACTTCAAAATGCCTATGCCAAGGCTAGATTTGCAGCTGGGGTTGGCTTTGCTGAAAATTAAGAACTCTTGTTTAGTTTGGAATAGGCAAGTTCCAAGCTGATTCGATCTTCGATCCCAAACAATTCCAGACTCGCTTGAATGACTTTGTCCAATTCAGACGCATCACTGGCTTGTATTTGCTTGAAGTACCTTTTGTTGCTTTCCGAGTCCTGCATCTGATCTGGGAATCGCAAGTGACTCATAAGTAGTGCCACCAAGCCTACGGTGATTTGAGGAGGGAGAATTCCCTTTTTTTCTAAAAAATAGGTGCAAATAGGTAACAATCGACTTTTGAACTTGGCAATAGACTGTAAAGAAATGTCATTGAGTGCATGTGCCATGAACGGATTTTTAAACCGTTCAAAGATGGCTGATGTATATTCTTGAAGTTTATCCAAGGGCTGGTCTAAAAACAGAAATAACTCCTCTTCAGCCAAGCGATTGAGTTCCTGAAGTCGACCAGGGTCTTGGATATATTCCTGTACGGTTTGGATGTGTTGCAACCTGCCTAACGCTGCCATAACGGTATGCAACCCATTTAGAATGCTGATTTTACGTTTGGTGTAGGGAAGAAGTGAGTTGGTAAGTACCACACCTTTGCATTTTCGGAAAGGCAATTTTTCCAGATCTAGGTCACTTCCTTCAATTCCCCAAAATAGATAGGGTTCTACCTGAACGGTGTAGGGAGCTGCTTTTTCCGTAAGCTGCTTTGGAAAGCCAGGCACAATCCGATCCACCAAGGTATTGTGGAAGCGACAGTTGAGGTTGATCCAATTCAGAAATTCAATATCCAAATTCCAGGATAATGCATGCTGCTGGATCAAACTTTTCAAGAAGTCCCCATTGTTTGGGATGAGTTCGCAGGGGAAAAGGATTGTTTCTAATTCTGGAGCCTGTTCAAACCGTGTGTAAAGCCATTGGGTAATCCTTCCTGGAAAGGAGGAAGCAAATTCATCTTTGGCACCTTCTTGACTCCAAGCCAATCCCGCCTCAGTGACATTGGAAATGAGGTATTTCAGTTCTGGTGACCTAGCAAATGAAAGGAATTTTTCAAAGTCATAGGGTAAGCTAAGCCCATCCTTAATGCAGGTAATGGATTGAAATTCTTCGATGGTTTGGCCTTGATCCCTACCCGCCACATACACTTCGTAGGCATAGCCTTGTGCACGCAATCCTTGAAGAGTGCTGCTTTCGGTGCTTTGAACTAGGCATACTTGAAGAGATTCTCCTTGCTGGTTGAGCTCTTCGATCAGCGGCTCAATAAAACCACGAAGGAAATTTCCTGTTCCAAATTGAAGAATCTGTATCGATGGGTCATTCATATTTTGTTAGTTTAACTTCGAAATTTAAATCTCAAAGTTTATGGCCGCATACATGCTTGTTGAAGTAGCTATTCATTCACCCTTATTGTATGAAGAATACAAAAAAAAGACCCCCGGTATTCTCGAAGCTTTTGAAGGAAGGTTTGTGCTGAGAGGCATGCCGGTAGTGGCTTTAGAGGGGAGCTGGGATCACGATCGGTTGGTTTTATTGGAGTTTCCTAATCGGGAAAAAGCTTTGGCTTGGTATCATTCTGAAGCCTATCAAGAAGCAAAGCAAATTCGGGATCAGGCATCTACGGCCCGCTTTTTATTGATTGGAGAATAAGCCAGTAGCTGTTTGACTGATGATCGAGCTTACATGCATGGTCATTAAAGTGAAACTCCTCTTTTCCAAGGGATAAAATCAAAGTTTCGCTTTTCCTCTGCCTTGGTTTGAATTTCTCCACTCGCAACTGCAACTACTAGTTCCAATAGCCTTTCTCCAGCAGTGGTAGGGGTTTCTTCCCCAGAAATGATGGTGCCTGCATCGAAGTCGATGATATCGGGCATTTTTAGGGCGAGTTTTGTATTGGAGGCCACCTTGATTACTGGGCAGATGGGATTTCCTGTGGGGGTACCGAGCCCGGTAGTAAATAGAATTAGGTTGGCGCCGCTTCCCGCAAGGGCAGTGGTGCTCTCCACATCATTTCCAGGAGTACAAAGGAGATTGAGTCCAGGGTTGGCAATGTATTCAGGGTAGTCCAAAACATCCGAAATAGGTGCTGTTCCTCCTTTTTTGGCAGCGCCACAGGACTTAATCGCATCTGTGAGCAAGCCATCTTTGATATTGCCAGGACTTGGGTTTTTGTCAAATCCGCTTCCAACCCGCTTTGCAGAAGCATTGTAGGTTTCCATCAGGTGAACAAATTTTGCGGCCAGCTCTGGCCGAGTACATCTGTTGATTAGGTCTTGCTCCGCTCCACACAATTCTGGAAACTCGGAAAGGATCGCTGTGCCTCCCAAGGCAACGACTACATCCGACACATGTCCAAGGGTTGGATTGGCCGAAATGCCCGAGAATCCATCCGATCCGCCACACTCCAAGCCGACTACCAATTTACTGAGAGGGGCAGGTTCTCGGAAACATTGGTTTGCTAGCTTCAATCCATCTACTGTTTCTTTTACGGCCTTTGAAAGTAAGGCATGGGTTGTTCCCTCTTGCTGCTGCTCACAGATCATTACGGTCTTTTGGCAATTCAGAGCAGCAAGCTTTTCTTGAAGCAAACCTACTTGGGCATTTTGACATCCCAGACTCAGTACGGTGGCTCCAGCCACATTGGGGTGGTGGATGTATCCAGCAAGTAGGCTGCAAAGTGCCGAAGCATCGTCTCGAGTGCCCCCACAGCCCATGCTATGGGTTAGGAATCGGATGCCATCAACTTGAGGAAAAATCTTGTTGGGGGCTTCCTGAGGAGTGTCGAAACTTCCATTTGGTGCTTTCCCTGCATTATTTCCTGATACAAGTGCTTTGATTTGCAGTTCGTAGGGATTGGGCTGCGCAAAACCGAGTGCATTTTCAAAAGCCTCTTGAAGTAATTTGATGTTCGTGTTTTCACAAAATACGAGAGGAAGTACCAACCAGTAATTGGCGGTGCCCACCTGTCCATCAGCTCGCTTGAATCCCAAGAATGTCCGTGTAGGCCAACTTCCAGTGTCAACTTTTGCTCTTGGGGCAATTTTATCAGTGAGTTGATAAGTATTGGTTTTGTGTCGAATGTTTTCTACAGTAAGTGCAGCACCTTGTTTGATTTCTTGGGTGACTTCGGCCACGACCGTACCATACATGTAAATATCATCTCCTGGTTGAAAGTCCAGAAGGGCAAATTTGTGCTTTGCGGGAATGAATTGGCGTATTTCGAGGGAATGCTGTTCGAGCTTTACCTGCTCCCCAATCGTTAAGTCGCAAAGGGCTACGCCAACATTATCCAAAGAATCTAATAGGAGTGCCGTGTTATTCATCGTAATAATTCCTTATTTTGGTCAAATTAGATAAAAATTTTATTCTTCTATGAAGAAAATTGTGACCCTTGGTGAAGTGATGCTTCGCCTCAGTCCTCCAGGAAATCAACGATTCTTTCAAGCCAATCACCTGGAACTGGAATTTGGTGGTTCTGAGGCTAATGTGGCTGCAGCACTTGCGTATTGGGGGTTGGAAGTAAGTCATTTGACGGCTTTTCCAGATCACGAACTCGGTTGGGCTGCTGCAGGCAAGCTTCGAAAATTTGGAATTGATACGCAATTCATTGCTTTTCTACCAGGAAGGATGGGGATCTATTTTTTGGAACAGGGTGCGATGCAACGGAGTTCCCAAGTCATTTACGATCGCAAGGATTCTGCCTTTTCCAAGTTTACCGGAGCGGAATTGGACTGGGATCAGCTCTTAAATGGAGTGGATTGTGTGCATTGGTCTGGAATCAGTCCTGCGCTTTCTCAGGAAGTAGCAGATTTGACCTTGGCACTGCTGGAGCAGGCGAACGCGCGAAAGATCCTAGTTTGTGGGGATTTGAATTACCGAAGCAACTTGTGGAACTATGGAAAAGCGCCGCATGAGGTCATGCCGAAGTTGATGGAACTTACTCAGGTGATGATTGCAGGCACACGTGACTTTAATCAATGCTTGAAGGAAGATTTTGGATCTTTTCAAGAAGTAAAGCGCAAGGTATTTGATCGATTTCCCAAATTGGACTATCTCGTGAAGACCGATCGTGAGTCTTACAGTTCTTCTTCAAACAGCTTAACTGCAGGACTTCATACGCGTAAAAAAGCAATTTCTTCCCGAACGTACGAGTTGACCCATATTGTGGATCGAGTAGGCTCTGGTGATGCCTTTGCGGCAGGATTAATTTATGGATTGCTACACCTCAAACCGAAGGAAGCCATTGAGTTCGCAATGGCGGCAGGCGCTTTGAAGCACAGTGTTCCTGGTGATGTATTGACTTGTACCTTACAAGAGGTTCAGGAATTAGTTGCCGGAGAAGGCAATGGAAAAATAAAACGATGATGCGGAATCCAAGTCCATTTATTCGGCGCATGCATGCAGGAGGAATGATGCCTATATTTTTCCATCCAGATGAAAAGGTATGTTTGGAGCTGGTAGAAGCTGCTTATCAAGGTGGTGTTCGGGTCATTGAGATGGTCAATCGAGGAAAAGAAGCCAAGGCTATTTTTCCAAAGGTTAAGGAGCTTGTTGGCCAACTTCCGGGGATGTATCTCGGTGTGGGTACCATTTACCATCCTGTAGAGGCTGAACTATTTTTAGATATGGGTGCAGAATTTATCGTGGCACCCGTGATGAATCCTGCTTTAGGCGAGTATTGTGCTGGGGTGGGCGTTCCTTGGGTACCCGGTTGTGGAACAGTTTCGGAGGTATTTTTTGCTCAGGAGCTAGGAGCGGAGCTGGTCAAAATGTATCCTGCCAACTTGTTGACTCCTGCTTTTATTGCGGCGGTACATGCCGTGATGCCTACCATAGAACTTATACCCACTGGGGGAGTGGAACCCACGCTACCCAGTATCAAAAGTTGGTTTGATGCAGGTGCACTTTGTGTGGGGATGGGGTCCCAATTATTTCGAAAAGAAGACATTGCTGCAGGCAACTATTCTAAAATCTCTGAGACCATAGCCCAGTTGATGGCTTATATCCCTTCACTTCGAAACCCATCTTAATGCTAATGACCCGAAGAATTGCTTTCATTTTCCTTGCCTTGGAACTTGCTCTTGGGGGC
>JBEDEY010000262.1:0-4440 GCA_041175425.1 Bacteroidota bacterium
GCTGGAATTTGCCGCTGCAAACCTTCTTTCAAATTCTTGCTTTGGGATCGGGTGAAATCTTTATTTTTCGGGATGAAAAAGATAACCGTCTACTGTGGTTCCAAGAAAGGCAACCATTCCATCTACGAAGCAGGGGTGCGATCCTTGGCTCAAGAAATGATTTTGCGTGATCATAGCCTCGTGTATGGTGCGGGTCATGTGGGCTTGATGGGAGTCATCGCTGACGAGTTGCTCGGCGCAGGAAAGGAAGTAATCGGAATCATTCCTCAAAAGTTGGTAGACCGGGAAGTGGCGCACAAAGGCTGTACGGAATTGATCATCGTGGAGACCATGCGAGACCGCAAGTGGCTGATGGCCGAAAAAGGGGATGGCTTTATCGCCATGCCGGGAGGGATTGGAACCTTTGAAGAGTTGTTTGAGGTGATGACTCTCAACCAGCTGCATTACATTCAAAAGCCCGTGGCCTTGTACAACGTGCATGGCTACTACGATAAGTTGATTGACTTCCTCAACCATGCGATGCAGGAGGGATTTCTCTATCCCGAGCAGGAAGAGATGCTGATCATCTCCGATGACCCAGCAGATCTGTTGGATCAGATGGCCGCGTATCAGGCGAGAAGGCCAGCGGATTGGTAAAGTTTACAAGTCGATCTTGATCTGTACTTTCCCTCCGAGACCTTTTTCTACAATTTCATAGAGGGTTTTTAAGGTCATGTTTGCCCCGTCATTTTCCACTCTAGAGATGTAGGTTCTTTTTTTATCCACAAGTTGGGCCAACTGTTCTTGGGTAAGGAGTCTTTCTTCGCGTGCTTTTTTTAGAAGAAGACCAATTTTGAAAGGGGCCGTTTCTCGTTCAAGGGCATCGCGGCGAGGACTGCCCTTTTCCCCGTAGACCTTGTCTTTGATTTCTTCCCAGGATGTAGTTTTCATTGCGGATTGTTTTTTTCGTTGTAATAGTCCATCATTAGGTTGAGCGCTTTATCAATTTCATTTCGAGGAGTTTTTTGTGTCTTTTTTACGAATCCACTGAGTAGAATGACAACCCTGCCTTGATCGAAAAAACAAAACACTCTCCAAATGTCTGTTCCGAGTCGAATTCGCGCCTCATATAATCCTTTGGTGCCTGCTAGATATTTAAGGTAGGCAGTCGGGATCCTTTCCAGGGTCTCGATAGCTTCCAATACTTTATAGATCTTGTCTTGTGCTTTCAAGGGCTGTTCCAGCAGGAAGTCTTGAAAGTAATTCTTATACGCAATAACCTGTCTGATTTTTTGCATACTCCCAAATGTAACTTAAAAGTTACCATTTAAAAAATTGACGAAGTATTTTCGAAAAAGTGAAAAAAGAAAGCCAAACAACCTTCAAATGACTTGAACGGATGTTTGGCTATATAGGTTGATTTGGGAAGAAATTTACTCCCTTACCCAACTCACTTTTTCCCCAATTGGCTCGCGCTTTCCTGCTGGCCAAGTATCGGTAGCGGGCTTGGCTACATAGAAAAAGCCCATCAGCATGTCCTCGCCTTCGAGTCCAAAATCTTCCCGCGCTTCTGCCCAGAAGGTAGGTCCGCCGGTGCCCCAGTAGCAGGCAAGTCCATGCGCACAGGCCGTTAAGTACATGTTCTGCACCGCCATCGCTACAGCCGAAATCTCTTCCATTACGGGGATGCCTGATCCTTCGGTTCGTTTCATCAGCAGGGCGATGACATGCGAAGCTTTGGTGGGGTTTTCTTTAAATTTTTGGTAGGTGCCTTCTAGGAAGGGGGTGCCGTTTTTTTCTGCGCGCATCTTGTATAGCTCCGCCTGGTAGTTGCCAAAGGTCTCCAATCCTGCTCCTGTGTACACAATAAAGCGCCAAGGTTGAGTGAGTTTGTGGGTAGGTGCCCAATTGGCATTTTCAAGGATCTCCTCGATGATGGAATCGGCTACTGGGTCGTTTTCTTTAAAGTGTGCAGGAAACATGGACCTGCGCTCACGTATAATTTGAGTAACTGCTTCAGGATTGAATTTGGGTGTTTGCATGAGATGTTGATTTGTCTACTAAATAAATAAGTGGAAAATGGGGTTACAAGGGTATAATGCAAAAATTAAAAGTAGGGTTCCTTTCAGTAAAAAAGAGGAGGTATTTTCCTTAACGCTCTGCCTATGGCAGGCTAACTTATTTTGATAGCTGTTCCGTCCGACGCGGTGGACGTGGAGATTTTCTTTTTTTGCTCGCAAAGGCGCCAAGCCGCAAAGGCATCAATTTTTTCTTTGCGTCTCTGCGTCTTCGCGCGCTTTTTTTCTTCACGCCATACCTTGAGGTAGGCAGGCCTGCCTACCGCAGGGAGGACCCAAAAAGGTATAATCTAGGCCAATTTCTGGGGTTGATCTGCTGCATAGTCCAAACATGCAGTCACTTGTTCTAGAATCAATTCAGGAAAATCTACTAGGATTTCCTCCGAACTCATTCCCGATGCCATCCAACCCAACACATCTGCCACAGTGATTCGTGTGTCCTTGAGATAGGGTTTACCAAATCGAATTCCTGGATCAATTGCAATATATTTTGTGTAGTTAGCAGCCATCTATTTCTTCAAAATCCCCTCCAAAAACTTCCGTACATCTTTTGCCAAGGCATCAAAATCTTCCTGACGGTTGTACATCATGTGCCCTGCCTCGTAGTAAGTCATGGCTACGCGATCCTGCGGGAAATTGTGGCGGGCAAAGGTATACTCTGCATCAAAGAAGGGTGTAATCAGGTCGTAGTATCCGTTGGCTACCATTACCTGCATTTGGGTATTTCGGTGCATGACTTCGCTGAGTGCACGTGCCGTACTCACGTAGCTCGGCTCGTAGTAGGCCCCGTCGGGCACAGGTTTCCAGTTCCAACTTCCACCCATTCCGCTTGCAGAGGTGAAGTAGGGGCGATCCATCGTTACCTTCAAGTCCCGCATCAAGTAGTCGTTGAATACAGCTGTGTAAGCAGATCCGGTCATGTAGCTCGCTGGATCTCCAAGCACTGATCCTTCGGAGGACTTGTCGGTTTCCCGAGCCAAATAGCGTCCATCTATGGTGCCAATGGCCTTGCCTTCCGCACGGAGCAATTCTTTCTTGAAGCGGTGCATCAAGACCTGATTGTCGGAACGAAGAATATAGGCTTTATCCAAGCCAGTAAAGTAGGCCAATTTGGCTGCAATTGCTTCTTTCTGTGCTTCAGTTTGTTTTTCTCCCATAAACAAGGACTTCAGATAGTCCCCGTAGGCAAATTCTCTCGCTTCTTGGGTAAAGGCGGCTAAGGTTTTCCCCTGCCCGGCCTTGCCATGGTACCAGGCGGTAGCCGCTTGGGAAGGGAGGTAGGTGAAAAAGGAGGTGAGGTTGTCCGCCCAGCTGGACGAACCTGCATAGTCCAAGGCTTGAGATATCAAGACAAGACCATTCAAGGCCATGCTTTGTCCGCCCTCTTCCAATACTTCTGCTACTTTGGCTGCGCGAGTCGTGCCAAAGCTTTCTCCCGCAATAAACTTGGGTGCTTGCCACCTGCCATGCTGCGTCACCCAGGTACGGATAAATTGTGCAATCGAGGAAGCGTCCTCGTTGAGTCCCCAGAAATCGGACGTTTTGCCTTTTCCTTCCACCTGGCTAAAACCAGTCCCGATGGGATCGATAAATACCAAATCGGTTAGGTCAAGCAAAGCCTGCTTGTTTCTTCCACCAGATAAGGGGCGGCACCATCGTCTTTGCTTGCTCCAGAGTCGGTTTTCACCACTTTTGGGCCGAAGAAACCCACATGCAGCCAAATGCTTGCAGACCCAGGTCCTCCATTGAAGATAAAGAGTACGGGCCTTTTGGATGGATCCAAGACCCCATCGCGGAGGTAGGCGGTGGACCAAAGTTCACCGGTTACTTCCCCTGCAGCATTCTTGAGGAAAGTCTCCCCGACTACGGCTTTGTAGCTAATTTTTTGTCCATTGAAGGTTCCTGAATGCGTGGATTCGAATTTTTTAGGTTCCCGAGGTACCCATTTGGACTCTGCTACTTCCTCTTGCGAAAAAGCAGAAAATGCAATAAAAAAAGCGAGGATGCAAAGGAAAAGGTTTTTCATAATTTGAGGGGATGGAATCAGAAATATAGTGGAAATCAATCGGAAATACGATTGAAATAGGGTAGAAATAGCCCGAGCAAGCCTGCCTGTGGCAGACAGGCTCGGGGAAATAATGGCTTCGCGAATAATTCAACTTATTTCACGGAGCCCGCCGCGGCGGGCAGGCGTAGCGGAGTCTATTTCTACCCTATTTCCACCGTATTTTTTTTTCTTTGCGGCCTGCCTGCGGGAGGCAGGCTTCGCGTCTTTGCGAGAATAAATAATCACGCAAAGCAGGAAAGTCGCAAAGGGAATTATAGAATAATACAGTGGAAATAAAACGAACAGGCCTACCTGCTAATTTTGGCGCGCAAAGGC
>JBEDEY010000263.1:0-4228 GCA_041175425.1 Bacteroidota bacterium
CTCTCTCCCTACCAGAAGGCCAGCATGATTTTGCTTCCTCTAGATACGCCCGGCTATACCTTGGTTCGCAACATTCCCATTATGGGAGAAGCGGGTGAGGATTACCTTTCCCATGCCGAAGTGAAATTTGAGCAGTGCCGAGTACCGCTGACCAATCGAATTGGACTGGAAGGCCAAGGATTTGCGCTGGCACAGGAGCGACTTGGTCCTGGACGGATCCACCACTGCATGCGTTGGATTGGTATCTGTGAACGCGTGTTTGACATGATGTGCACCCGTGCCCTTTCCCGAGAACTCGAGGTGGGCAAAGTTTTGGCTGAAAAGCAAACCATCCAAAACTGGATTGCTGAATGTCGAGCCGAAATCAAAGCCAGTCGTTTGATGGTCTTGGATACCGCGCAGAAAATGCAGGAATTGGGAGCGAAAGCTGTAAAAGAAGACATCTCCACCATCAAATTTTTTGTGGCAGATGTGCTCATGAAAGTAATTGATCGGGCCATTCAAGTGCATGGTGCCTTGGGAATCACGGACGATACACTCCTCTCCTTCTGGTACCGACACGAGCGCGGTGCACGTATTTACGATGGCCCCGACGAAGTGCACAAATCCGCCCTGGCAAGAAGCATTCTGAAAAATTACAGCAGCAAATGAGCAATACGCTAACTTTTGATTTGCTCAAAGATTACCTGGCTACACCCCTAAATTGTCATTCTGAGCAAATTCAAATCACCCAGCTTCCTGGAGGGTATTCCAACCTAAGTTTTTTGGTGGAAAGCCCTGCTCAAAAACTCATCTTGAGACGTCCTCCCTTTGGTGAAAAAATTGCCAAAGCTCACGATATGGGAAGAGAGTTTGCCATTCTTCAAGGCTTAAAAAAAGCAGGTTACACCAATAGCCCTACCCCTATCCTTTTCTGTGAAGACGAATCCATTTTTGGAGCCCCCTTTTTTTTAATGGAATTTGTGGAAGGAGCTATTATTCGAAATAAGGTACCACAGGGAATGTTGCTGGGTAAGCAGGAATTTGAAAAGCTTTCTAGAAGTGCCGTAGACTGCTTGGTGGAACTCCATCAGTTGGAACTTGTACAATCTGGCCTAATCCAATTGGGCAAACCTGAAGGCTTTACCCAACGGCAGGTGACAGGCTGGGTGGAGCGATACTTCCGAGCAAAGACAAAGGAAATTCCAGAATTGGAAAATGCAGCCACCTGGCTTCAAGAAAATATTCCTTCCACAGAATACACGGCCTTTATTCACAACGACTTCAAATACGACAATTTGGTTTTGGATCCTGCTGATCCCTGCAGTATTCGCTCAGTACTAGATTGGGAGATGGCCACCATTGGCAATCCCTTGATGGATTTAGGTACAACACTCGCGTATTGGGCGGAAGAAAACGACCCTGAAATACTCAAACTATTTAATTTGAGCCACCTACCGGGTAATCTTACCCGGGAAGAGCTGATGGATTACTATTTCACAAAAGCTGCCGGATCCAAGGAAGAAATGGTCTTTTATTATGTTTTTGGCCTTTTTAAGGTTGCAGTAATCGCCCAGCAAATCTTCAAAAGGTATTCTCTGGGCCATTCCACGGATGCCCGGTTTGCCCAACTGATCTATGTTGTGGAAGCTGCAGGCAAAAAAGCAATACAAACCCTTCAAACGAATCAATTTTAATTCACATGACCCTTCAAAAAATTTGCATTCTAGGTGCTGGAACACTTGGATCACGCGTGGCACTTCAAGCAGCAATTTCAGGATTTACAGTTACGCTTTTTGATCTAAGACAAGCATCCCTAGATTCTGCAAAGCTAACCATGCAAAAAATCCTTCGCCAACTAGTTCGTGCGGGAAACCTCTCTGAGTCGGAAGTTTCCGGAATTCTCCAGCGGGTGCAACCTACTTTGGACCTGAGTGAGGCTTTGAAAGGCGCTGATTTGGTAAATGAAAGTGTGACCGAAGATGTCACAATCAAGAAGGCGTTGTGGACGGAAGTTGGACAGCTCGCCGACTCCCATACCTGGTTGACGACGAATACCTCCTACTTGCTCCCCTCCCAGTTTGCAGAAGAAACGGGTCGTCCCCAGCAGTTTTGTGCCTTCCACTTTCATGATGTGTTCTATTCAAGAGTAGTAGATATTATGCCACATCCAGGCACGGACCCTGCGCTAATTGAGATATTGGAAGTACTCGGAAGGCAGTTGAATCAAGTTCCTGTCATCGTTCGCAAAGAAAATCCAGGATATTTGTTCAACACGATGCTGATGGCCCTATTAGGAGCCGCCGGAAAATTGATCACCCGAGAAGTGGGCAGCATTGAAGACATCGACAAATCTTGGATGGTCAATTTCCACATGCCGATGGGACCCTTTGGAATTTTGGATTCCATCGGACTAGATACCGCTTGGCATGTCACCCACAAGATGCCCGACTCGGCTTCGCAAGCCTTTGCAGCGCTATTGAAAACGTACATTGAGCAAGGCAAACTTGGAGAAAAAACTGGAGAAGGATTCTACAGCTACCCCAATCCACGCTACAGGGAGCCTGACTTTATGCTATAAATGAAAATTGGATGTATTTGATTTTTTCGCCCTTATCCGAAAAAATCTTCTCGTAGCGAGTCTTGATGCCGTGATGTGCATCACGAAGTTCACTTTCGTAAAAATCAGCAGTATTGTAATGGATTTGGCAATCGGGTCGTTCGCTTAAAACCAAGTCGGTGTACTCATAGAGCCCCGTATTGTCTGTTTTAAAGTGGATGAGTCCACCCGTCTTGACCAACTGCTTGTACATCTCCAAAAACTTTGGAGATGTCAACCTTCGCTTTTCATCCCCATCCCTTGGAAATGGATCTGGGAAGGTAATCCAGAGTTCTGAGATCTCACCTGGAGCAAAAAAATCTTGCAACTGCTGAATTTGGGTACGCAAAAAAGCCACAGTATGAATTCCTTCAGCAGTAGCACTGGAGCTACCCTTCCAAATTCTACTGCCTTTGATGTCTACTCCAATAAAATTTTGGTTGGGGTACTGTCGACCTAAGCCCAAGGTAAATTCACCTCTTCCACAGGCCAACTCCACGACTAAGGGTTGATCATTGGCAAACTGGAGCGAATTCCATTGTCCTTTTATCTGATCAAAAATTGGCTTACCAGCCTGTACTACATTGGGATTGACTTCGTTTTGGGCAAAGCGAACCAGCTTTTTTCTACTCATTAAAGATTTTCAATTTCTGCAATTACAAAAGTACTGCCTCCTATAAATATCAGGTCATCTGGCGAGGCATTTTTTCTCGCAAATTCTAGGGCATCCATCACCTTGGGAATTACCTGTCCCTTCAATCCCTTTTCACTTGCCTTGCTTGCCAATTCATCGGCATCCATCGCTCGTGGAATACTTGCTTGGCAAAAAATATAGCTCGCCTCAAGGGGCAACAAGCTCAAAACCTTGGAGATGTCCTTGTCATGGACCATTCCGATCACCATCCACAGCTTCGCATACGCGTATTTTTTAAGCTGGGCCACTACTTCTAGTATTCCTGCTTCATTGTGCCCTGTGTCAGCAATCGTAAGCGGCTTGGTCTGCAAAATCTGCCATCTTCCCTTCAAACCTGTACGTTCCGAAATAGTTTCCAAACCTGTTTTCAAGGCCCTATCCGTAAGGTTCCAACCCTGATCCTGAAGCTGCTTAACCGCCTCCAAGATCCCCGGAAGGTTAAAGCGTTGGTAGTCGCCATTCAAGTCTAGCTTTAATTCAAACGCTCCGGCGCTGCTTCGAACTAGGAAATTGGCTCCAATATCAGAGGAAACACCTTCTGATTTTTGAATTTTAGTTACCTCCCACAGCTCGTCCGCAAATACAATGCTTGCCTGCATTGCAGCTGCCTTCTGGGCAAAAACTGCTTGTGTTTCTTTTTGACTTTGGCTGATGACAACCGGGACACCTGCTTTGATGATTCCTGCTTTTTCTCCTGCAATCAAGGGAAGGGTATTTCCCAAGAATTGGGTGTGGTCGTAACCGATATTGGTAATGACGCAAAGCTCGGGCTGAATCACATTGGTACTATCCAAGCGACCTCCCATCCCGACTTCAATCACTGCAACATCCACTGCCTCCTTGGCAAAATACCAGAATGCCATTCCTACGGTCATCTCAAAGAAACTGGGTTGAAGCTCATCCAAAAAGGCTTTGTTGTTGGCCACAAATTCAACCACCCCTTCTTCGGTGATTTC
>JBEDEY010000264.1:0-3986 GCA_041175425.1 Bacteroidota bacterium
GTATTACCTTGCATGATGACCACGGCCACCACCTTATTGGCCTTGGTGCCCATCTTCACTTCTACGGGTAAGGGGTCGGATATCATGATTCCAATGGCGATCCCAGCATTGGGCGGAATGATTTTGGAAGTAACCACTGTATTTATTGTTCCTACCCTATACTGCTGGTGGAAAGAAAGAAAATTGAACCAAAGCGAAAGAATAGTGTCCAGTAACCCAACCGCTGACAAACATGAAAACTAAAAATCAATTCACCCTTCTTCTTCCCTTTTTGGGGATGCTAGTAGGTCTTTGGCTCACACCAAACCTTGCCAAAGCCCAAACTTTAGAGGATTATATCAAAGAAGCGACTTCTACCAGTCCAGGTTTGAAGGCTTCTTACGAGCGGTATCAAGCGGCTTCGGAGCGAGTCAATCAGGTAAGTCTACCGGACCCTGAATTTCAGGCGGGTGTATTTCTACGTCCTATGGAACGATTTATGGGGATACAAACTGCTGACACTCGATTGATGCAGGAATTCCCTTGGTTTGGGATGCTGCGCAGCCAAAAAGAAGAAGCCTACCAAATGGCGCAGGTTGCTTATTTTGAATACTTGGAAGAGAAAAACCAACTCCTACTTCAATTGAGGTCGACCTGGCAGGAGCTGATGCTGCTGCAAGGGCAATATCAGCTGACACAAGCCAACTTGGCGTACCTCAAAAAATATGAGGACCTTGCCCTGCTGCAGTATTCCGCAGGTAGCTCTCCTACGTCCACGCCTACGCCCTTCCTAAATTCGATCTCGACGAAAGCAACTGCAAGTTCGACCGGAGGTTCCCAAATGTCCCAAATGGGCGGAAGTAATAAGGCAAGCAGCAGTCCCACCACGATGTCAGCTTCCATGCCACGAACGACCATGAATGCAGGGATTTCTGGAATGAGCACGATACTCCAAATTCGACTTCAGATCAAGGAGCTGGAAACAAGGCTAAGGCAACTCCAATCAAACAGCGAGCTGCTTCGCATCCAATTTAACCAAGTCCTTGGTCGCCCGATGACCGCTGCGATACAGCTACCTGAGATCTGGGAGAAACCCACCTTGCTGTTAGAGAAGCAAGAATATTTAGATAAAATCCTGCAAAATAATCCCATGCTCTCCATGTATGCTTCTGAAAATCTAGCCTTGGCACAGCAAGGAAAAATGGCCAAGCTCGAAGGAAAGCCCATGATAGGTGCAGGTGTAAACTACATGACCTTTACTCCCAGGATAGAGAATGGAATGCCAATGGGCGGCGATAACATGGTGATGCCGATGGTATCCCTCAGCCTTCCTATTTACCGAAAGAAGATTGCAGCGAAAATAAAGGAAGTAGAATTACTTCAAGGGGCAACCACCTTGAAACAGCAGGAAACCGAAAATAACCTAAGCCTATCTTGGGCTACTGCTTTTCGGGATTGGGAGGATAGCAAGCGGCAGCTCACCCTCTATTCGGAGCAGGTGTCGCTAATCCAGCAACAGATTCAACTTCTGGAAACTTCCTTCACTACTGGTTCTGTCTCCCTTCAAGAATTGCTGCAGACCCAGCAACTTCTACTGGACTATCAAGAAAAGCAGCTTATTGCACAATACCAAGGCCATCAAAGTTTGTCACGACTGGAAGCCCTATACAGCACAACCCCATTAAACTAGAAACCAATGAAAAAATTACTTGATCATAAACTAGCCTTAGTCCTCCTCACCTTAATAATAGGCGCAGCTTTGGGGTGGGGATTGAAGTCAGTCAACTCCGAAGAATCCGAACATAGCCATGAAGAAGGTGCAGCAAGTCTCTGGACCTGTTCCATGCATCCCAATGTCAAATTACCAGAGGCCGGTAACTGTCCCATTTGTGGGATGGATTTGATCCCAGCCACTACTGGCGAGGAAAACGACAACCATCCCTTGGCAATCACCATGACTCCAGAAGCCCTTGCTTTAGCACAAGTGCAGACCTTGGTGGTTGGAGAAGGTAGTGCCAAGAAAGAGCTGACACTCTCAGGAAAAATACAAGCCGATGAACGGGAAAACGCTTCCCTTACCGCCAAGTTTCCCGGAAGAATTGAGAAATTGTATGTGACCTTTACCGGGGAACAGGTTAAAGCAGGACAAAAGCTAGCAACGATCTATTCTCCTGAGCTAATGAATGCGCAGAAAGAACTCCTTGAGGCTGCAAGAACCAAAGCGACCTTTCCACAGCTTTATCAGGCAAGCAAGGAAAAACTTGCACTCTGGAAACTAAGTGCAGCACAAATCGCGGAAATTGAAAAGGCAGGTATTGTGAAGGAAAAATGGGAGATTCTGGCCGATCAATCCGGAGTTGTCATTCAAAAAAATGTGTCTGTTGGTGATTATGTAGCTACAGGATCTGTACTTTTTACAGTGACCAATTTGAACAAACTTTGGTTGCTGCTCGATGTCTACGAAACCGATCTTACTTCTGTATCCTTGGGGGATGAGATCGAATATACTGTAGCTGGTAGAGCGGGCAAGCCTTTCACTGCCAAGGTTTCGTTTATTGACCCCCTCCTCAACGCGCAAACGCGTGCGGCATCCATTCGTGCCGAAATCCCCAATGTCGGGAATTCTCTGAAGCCCGAAATGTTTGTTACTGCTCGATTGCGTAACAAAAACCCACAATCCACCGCCAACCTATTGGTACCCCGAACTGCCATCCTTTGGTCTGGAAAGCGGTCGGTGGTGTATGTAAAAGTCCCAAATTCTTCCACTGCTGCCTTTGAAATGCGCGAAGTGCAGGTAAGCCCACAGGGAGAAGCGTACCGAATCGAGTCTGGATTAAGCTCTGGGGAAGAAGTCGCGGTTCAGGGGGTATTTGCTATCGATGCCTCGGCGCAGCTGGCAGGCAAGCAAAGCATGATGAGCCGACCTGCAGGAACATACACAGAAATGTCAGATGCTTTCCGCAGCAATGGAACTGCCGTGGTGGCACAGTATTTCAAACTGAAAAACGCCTTGGTGAAGGACCAAGCTGCCCCAGCAAAATCCGCTGCAAATGATCTGCTCCAGCTTCTTGCCAATCTCCAAAGTAGCCCGCTGACAGGTTCGGAGAAATCAGCTTGGGAATCACAAAGCAAGAAGTTTACCGATGCCGCAGTAAAACTGAAAAGCGCCAAGGATATTGCCGAACTTAGGAAACACTTTGAGCAACTCTCCGCAGAGGTCATTTTTCTTACCGAAAATTATGACGTCAACCAGGACCTGGTGTACAAGGATTACTGCCCCATGGCCTTTAACAACAAAGGGGCCTATTGGCTTAGCGAAACGAAGGAAATTACAAATCCATACTTTGGAGCATCCATGCTTGCCTGTGGAGAAGTAAAGCAGACCTATTCCAAAAAATAAGAATCGAGAAAAAACTGAAAAATAAACCAATATGAAAACGCTGAACAGTTTAAATAGTAGAATTACAATGAAATTTGGAAAATTATTTTGTTTGATTGGCTTACTCGTATGGATTGGAAGTTGCAATGGGAAAACAGCTAATCAATCCCAAACCAATGAAGATCATAGCTTGCATCAACCCACAGAAGTAAGTCCTAAACCTTCAAAAAGTCCCAAAAAAACGGCTATGGAAATAGTTGATGGAAATCATATTCACATTGATTATTCTTCTCCTAGCGTAAGAGGTAGACAAATTTTTGGAGGATTGGTAGCATACGGAGAGGTTTGGGCCACGGGAGCACATAAAGCCACATGGATCCAATTCGATAAACCGGTAACTATTGGTGATCAAACTATCCCTGCAGGAAAATACGGTTTATTCACCATACCTGGAGAAGAAGAATGGACCGTCATCATCAATCAGGTTTGGGATATGCACTTGGCAGACGACTACGATGCAAGCAAGGATGTTGTTCGGTTTATCTGTACACCAGAAACGCTCGAAACTACCGTGGAATCACTCACTTACCAGGTAGACAAAATTGCTAGTCAAACTACCCAAATCTCC
>JBEDEY010000265.1:0-18075 GCA_041175425.1 Bacteroidota bacterium
ACGATCCCAATGGCTTGATCTACATCGATGGGGAGTACCATTTATTTTTCCAGTACAACCCAGATAGTACCGTTTGGGGGCCCATGCATTGGGGACATGCGGTTTCCAAAGACTTGCTTAATTGGGAGGAGCTTCCCATCGCCCTATTTCCAGATAGTTTGGGGACCATTTTTTCAGGGAGTACCGTATACGATGCGGAAAACAGTTCCGAATTAGGGACCAAGGACAATCCGCCTCTAGTTGCGATTTTCACGTACCATAACGCCCTTCAAGAAAAAGCAGGAGCTGTTGACTTCCAAACGCAAGGACTAGCCTATTCCGTGGATAAAGGCAAAACATGGAGCAAATACGAAGCGAATCCAGTGCTTAAAAATCCAGGAATACGGGATTTTAGAGATCCAAAAGTCACGCAGGTCACCAAAGCGAATGGTAAAAAGGCTTGGCTGATGACCTTGGCGGTGAAGGATAGAATTCAGTTTTATGAGTCTACCAACTTGAAAAATTGGACGCTTTTGGGTGAATTTGGACAGGGCGTAGGTGCGCATGGAGGGGTTTGGGAATGTCCGGATTTGATTTCCATGAAAGCACCAGATGGCAGTCAAAAATGGGTGCTTCTGGTGAGTATGAACCCTGGTGGACCCCAGAAAGGCTCCGCTACTCAGTATTTTATTGGAGACTTCAAAGAAGGCCTGTTCACTCCGGACGATACGATGATCCGCTGGTTGGACTATGGACCTGACAATTATGCTGGGGTGACTTGGTCCAACTTACCTGCAGATCAGAATAGAACCCTGTGGATCGGCTGGATGAGCAACTGGGACTATGCACAAGTGGTGCCTACCAAGACTTGGCGCTCCGCAACTACTTTACCGAGAGAAATCAGCCTTTTTGATGTGGATGGCACCTTGCTACTCAAATCAACTCCTGCGAGGGAACTAGAAAAACTTCGGAAAACAACCTATTCCATTTCAAAAACGGAGTCACTTCTTCCTTCTTCCGCAGTTGAGATTTTGGCAGATGTTACCAGTGACGAAGCATTCTCCCTAACGCTATCCAATGAATTAGAGGAAGAAATCACGATTTCAAAAGAAATGGGATTGGTCACGGTGGATCGTCGAAAAGCTGGAAAAATAAATTTCAACCGTGATTTTGCAGCAGCTCATTCCGCACCTATGTCTTGGAAAGCAGAATCCTTACGTATTTTCTTAGATGCTTCTTCGATAGAAGTTTTTGTCAATGAGGGAGAATTGGTATTGACTTCTATCCTATTTCCATCTTCCCCTTGGAAAAAAGTAACCCTCAACCAAGGCTTGGATGCTTTTCAAATTATGGATTTACAGTAATCTTTGAATCCATACCTTGAAAAAAGGAGTTGCTTAGGAATTTCTAGGTCTCGTTTTTGAAGGGTAAAGTCGAAGCCACCAATTCGATCCTTATGGATTAAATTCAACTATTCCAGCAAGTTACACGAATACAAAAATCATGTTAGTATAAAAATTAAACCTAGGAAGCTGTGATTTTTTAGAGTGGCAACTGGAATTTATGTTGCTTGTTCTGAAAAAAAAGTAGTATCCTTGAATTATAAACGGAATGTGGTGATTGAGTCTTACCCATCATTGGAACCTCAAAAATCGCCTGTTTGTAGAAGATAAAAATCAAGTTGGGAAATCTAAAAGTTTAGATTTTCGATCATTAACGTAACTAATTTATGAAAAAAGAGGCATGGGGCTCGCGAATAGGCTTAATCCTAGCCATGGCTGGAAATGCAGTCGGGCTTGGTAACTTCCTAAGATTCCCCGTTCAGGCCGTTCAAAATGGCGGCGGTGCATTCATTTTACCCTACATCATTTGTTTCCTATTGATGGGAATTCCCTTGCTATTTACCGAATGGAGCATGGGACGTTTTGGTGGAAAGTTGGGCAACCACAGTACCCCATACATCTTAGACTCCATGAGTAAAAAATGGTACTGGAAGTACATTGGGGTATTTGGAATCTTTACCAACATCGCGGTAGTCGCCTATTACACCTACATCGAATCCTGGACCTTTGTCTATGTGGTACACAGTGTGATTGGTACCTTCACAGGGATGAGTAAGGAGGCGGTCAGTACATTTTTCGACCAATATGTACAGCTTTCCGGTTCAGATTTTGGCATCCCACTATTCCCTGTTATTGCCTACGTTTTAGTGTTAGGGGTGAATGTATACATCCTCTCCACAGGACTTGGAGGAATAGAAAAGGTAGCCAAGATTGGTATGCCCTTGCTCATTCTATTTGGTATCATCTTGGCGGTTCGCGGATGGACTATGGGAAGCTCCTTTGCCTCAGAAGAATTCCCGGATGCGAATGCTTGGGATGGCATCAACTTCTTGTGGACTCCTCAATACAGTTCCTTAGCAGATCCTAAAGTATGGCTTGCTGCTGCAGGACAGATCTTCTTCACCTTGTCTGTCGGAATGGGTTCCATTCAGTGCTATGCTTCTTACCTCAAGGAAAACGAAGACATCGCACTCAACTCAGTTACTGCCGGTTTCACCAATGAGTTCGTCGAAGTAATCCTTGGAAGCGCGATTGTTATCCCAATTGCAGCTGGATTTCTTGGATTGGATTGGGTATTGGAAAATGCAGGTTTTGGAATGGCCTTCCAGACCATGCCGTACCTCTTCCAGCAATGGGGACCGCTAATTAGTGCCTTTGCAGGTGTCTGCTGGTTTGGCCTCTTGTTCTTTGCAGGAATCACTTCTTCCCTTGCCATGGGTACTCCATGGATGGGCTTTATGCAAGATGAATTTGGTTGGGGTAAGGTGAAAGGTGCCGTTTCTTTTGGACTAGTTTCCTTGGCAATGGGTCTTCCTACCGTTCTTTTCTACCAGTATGGATACTTTGACGAATACGATTATTGGGGAGGAACTGTCAGCTTGGTGATTTTTGCTTTGCTTGAAACGATCTTATTCACCTACATTTTTGGGATGAAAAAAGGATGGGAAGAAATAACTCGAGGAGCTGATATCCGTATCCCATCGTTCTACAAATGGATCATGACTTATGTCACGCCGGTCTTATTAAGTATTGTATTCCTTGGTGCCTTAATTACTCCAGCTGGTAACGATTGGGTGACTGCTTTCAGCAACTTGTTTTCAGGAGGTGGATGGCCACTAGATCCAAGTTCCTTAATTGCCAAAATCACCTTTGCTGATTTGGAAGCGCAGATTATTGCAAACCCAGAAAATGCTGCCGCTTTGGAAGTAAAAATGATGTATTCGGGCTGGGCAAGACTTCAATTGCTCCTACTCTTTCTAGGTATTTGTGCCATTGTATGGTATTCCACTGTTAAACGCAAAAAAGCAATCCAATGAACACATCTGCGCTAATTCTATCGCTTGTAACACAAGGACTAATCATATCCGTTACGCTGTATTGCTTCTATTTGGTAATGAAAAAACCAAATACAGAAGAAAATTAATTCAGGTTCCTTTCCACAGGAATCCTTCCTTTCTCTAAAAAGCTCGATCAAATCGAGCTTTTTTTATGCGTTTTAGCTAGGCAGCACCCCACTCACGAAAAGAACACGGCAGAAATTCGGATCGTATAATTCACATTCCTGTTCCAATTCAACTACTATTTTTTTAACTTTTTTCTAATTTTTAAACACTGTTCAATTACATTTGCCTATTCAAAAAAATACCATGGGTGTAGCAGAACGAAAGGAACGAGAAAAAGAAGTGTTGCGGGAGCAAATCCTAGCAGCAGCAAAGACACTTTTTTTGGAAAAAGGGGTAGAAAAAACATCGATACGGAATATTGCCGATTTGATCGAATACAGTCCCGGCAGCATTTACCACTACTTCAAAGACAAGAATGAGATCTTCCATGCCCTGCACCAGGGAGGTTTTCAGCAATTGATGAGCCGAATGGAAGTACTAGTCTCTATCCCTAATCCCATGACACGACTCAAAGCGATGGGGTCCATCTACGTGGAATTTGCATTAGAAAATCCGGATATGTACGACTTGATGTTTATCAAGGAAGCACCGATGGAACACGTGTCCAGTTCAAACGATGAACAATGGAAAGAAGGGTTTGGAACCTTTAATTTCCTACGAGCCACAATCGAGGAATGTATTCAGGAAGGGTATTTCCAAGGACATGATGAAGAAGCACTCTCTTTCCTAGTCTGGTCTACCGTACATGGTATGGTCTCCTTACAGATCCGCCGCCGATGCGAGGTCGTCTTGGCACAGCGCCAGGGTACCATCGTCAAAGACGGCTTAAATGAATTTTTCAGTATTCTCGACAAACAGTCCTCATGAAAAGAAAATACGCTAGAATCCTGCCGAAATGGCCAAATCCCACCTTAATCTATGGGGTTTTCATTTGCATTTGCCTTCAGGCAGCACCCCTTCAGGCGCAACAAATCCTAGAATCCTACATTCAAGAAGGGTTATCCAATAACTTGGTGCTCAAAGAAAAAAATGCAAGTCTGGAACAAAGTTTACTGGCCTTGAAAGATGCAAAAAGCTATTTCCTACCTGCGGTAGATTTTGGAGCAAGTTATACCTTGGCCGAAGGAGGTCGAACCATCGCTTTTCCCGTTGGTGACTTACTCAATCCGGTATATTCCACCTTAAATAAACTCACTGCCTCCAGTAGTTTCCCCCAAATCGAAAATGTATCAGAGCAATTACTTCCTGATAACTTTTACGATACTCGATTCCGTACCACACTACCGATCCTGAATACAGATATCAAGTACCAAAACCAAATCCGAAAAGAACAAGTCAATTGGAGCAGTTACCAGGTGGAGATCTACCGCGCTACCCTCATCCAGGACATTCGAGTAGCCTACTTCAGCTTTTGCGCTGCACACAGTTCCATTGAAATTCTTAAAAACACGCTGCAACTGGTTACCCAAAATCTGAATGACACCCGCTCACTTGTTGAAAATGGCAAAAGTCTCCCAGCTGCAGTTCTCCGAGCAGAAAGCGAACTGGAACAGGTGAAATCAATGCTTCTGGAGTCAGAAAACAAAACAGTAAATGCAGCCCAGTACCTTAATTTTCTAGTCAATAGACCCCTGGAACAATCGGTCCCCTTCGAAGCAATTCCGCTTGACTTAAGTCAATTGGACCTGCTGCTTGCAGAGGACATCCAGGAACAAAATCCAGAATTACGTGCCATGCAAAGCATGGAATCTATCCAAGAAACCCTGCTTAAATCCGGAAGAAACTACTGGGTTCCCAAAATCTCTACCTATGCTGACCTGGGTTCCCAAGGTTTTGATTGGAGTTTTGATACCCAATCCAAGTACATGATATGGGGGTTAAATTTTAGTATGCCGGTATTTCAAGGTGGAAGAAATCAAAACCAAATCCAAAAAAATGTCATCGGCCTAGAATCCATCCAACGACAAAAAGAATTGGTCAACCAAAAATTGAACTTAAGCCTCCAAATCCAAAAGAATGAGGTAAAAACCCTTCATGCTGGGCTCCAATCGGCTGAAAAGAAACTGCTGGCAGCCACGGCCTACCTCAAACTCATCGACAGAGGCTTCAAAGAAGGAAGCCAATCTTTACTTGAATTTATAGACGCAAGAAACCAGTTCACACAAGCTGCATTGCAAAAAACAATCAGTGAATACAAACTACAAATGGCACTAGCACAGCTCGAACGCCAACTTACTACTGAAACCAAAAAGCCATGAAAAAGCGCCATTCACTTTTCCCTGTAATTTCCCTCCTATTCCTTTTGGGATGCAGCAGCAGTACGCCTACCGAAACCAGTACTCCTCAAGCTGGTCAGGCCATTCCTGTTAGCCTTTTTCCGCTTCAAGCATCCCCAATATCAACGGCGGTGAATGCTAGTGGCACCTTCAGCACCAAAGACGAAACACTGCTTTCATTTAAACTTGGCGGGGTTGTAGCCAAAATCCTTGTAGAAGAAGGAGATCCCGTAAGAACAGGCCAAGTGGTGGCAAGTCTAGATTTGACTGAGATTCAAGCTGGGGTTCGTCAATCCAAACTTGCTTACGAAAAAGCGTTACGAGATCATCAGCGCGCTGCCCGCTTGTACACCGACAGCGTTGCGACTTTGGAACAGTTTGAAAATTCAAAAACAGCAGTAGACATT
Organism: Bacteroidota bacterium; assembly: GCA_041175425.1. Classification (GTDB taxonomy): domain Bacteria; phylum Bacteroidota; class Bacteroidia; order Cytophagales; family Cyclobacteriaceae; genus Algoriphagus. The sequence goes on from JBEDEY010000265.1 coordinate 6,129, forward strand.
GCAGAGCAGCAGTTAAATGCAGCCAACTTCAACCTTGCTCAATCCCAAATCCGAGCCACCACATCTGGGTTTGTCTTAAAGAAATTTGTGAACCCAGGGCAGCTGGTTGCCTCAGGTACCCCCATCCTACAGACAAATGGCGCCGCTTCAGGGACTTGGGTACTGAAGGTGACTCTTAGCGATCAACAATGGAGTTCCATCCAAATCGGGGATCAGGCGGATATCAATGTGGCAGCATCGGCCAATTGGATTCCGGCCAAAGTAACCCAAAAAAGTCATTCAGCAGATCCTGTTACTGGCACCTATTGGGTAGAGATCACCCCAGAATCAGTCAAAGAAATATCCTTGGCTTCAGGCATGTTTGGAAAAGCCCGCATTCAACCTACCCAGACCATGCAAGGTTGGGAGATCCCTTATGAATCCGTTTTGGATGCCAATGGTGCCAGCGGGTATGTATTTGTCGTCGATGGCCAAAAAGCGAAAAAAGTATCCGTACAACTTGGTAAAATCACTCCTACTGCTATCCAGGTGGTTTCGGGTCTAGAAAATTACACCAGTCTTATTGTTTCTGGGAGTGCCTATTTAACAGATGGTTCCACTATTGAAGTTAAGAACTGATGAAAATCTCTGATTTCGCGGTAAAGAATTATCAGTTTACCCTCGTCATCTTTCTCATGACAGTGGTCTTAGGACTGACTACTTTTTTGAACATGCCCCGGAGTGAAGACCCGGTAATCAATTCTCCCAATTTCCCCATCGTTGTCATTTATCCTGGCGCAAGTCCCGAAGATTTGGAAGAACTTGTTGTGGATCCCTTGGAAAAAACCATCTATGCACTAGAAAATATCAAGCGCATTGAAACGGAGATTAAGGATGGCGCAGCGGTTTTATTGGTGGAATACAATTACAATGAGGATGTGGATGAAAAGTACCAAGAACTTGTAAGGGAAGTCAACACCCTACGACCTCAGTTGCCCGAGGAGATTTTTTCCATTGAAGTAAAAAAAGTTCGTCCCTCCGACGTCAACATTCTTCAGATCGCTTTAGTCAGTGAAAATGCTTCCCGAGAGGCGCTAAAAACTGAAGCGGACCGCCTGCAGAAGGACCTAGAGAGCATCACAGAATTAAAAAATGTCAAAATTCATGGCTTGCCCGCCCAACTGGTAAAAATTGAATTACAGCTCGATAAGGTAGCCACGCTAAATATCCCGCTAGGCGCGCTAATCGGCAGCATCAAAAGTGAATTGAGCAACATTCCTGGAGGACAGGTGGATGCTGGAAACAAAACTTTCAATGTAAAGACAAGCGGAAATTACAGTTCAGCAGAGGAAATCGCAGAAACCGTGGTGTTTTCCATGCAAGGAAAGAACATCTTGTTGAAAGATGTGGCTACGATCCGCAATGACTTTGATGCATCGAATTACCTTACACGACTGAATGGCTACCGTGCCATCTTTGTGACCGCAGCCTTGAAAGAAGGCACCAACATCTCACAAGTACAGGAAAAATACAGCCCCCTACTCGCTTCAAGCAAAGAAAAATTGCCTGAAAACATCGACTTAGTCGTAGCTTTTGATCAAGCAGATTATGTCAATCGACGATTGGGCGGATTGGGAATGGACTTTTTGATTGCCATCGCCTTGGTATTTGTGACCTTGCTCCCATTAGGCAACCGCGCCTCAATCATCGTCATGATCTCCATTCCCTTATCGCTAGCCATTGGGTTAATATTGATGAATGCACTGGGATATGGACTGAACCAACTTAGCATTGTCGGCTTGGTGGTAGCCTTGGGCTTGCTGGTGGACGATAGCATAGTCGTGGTCGAGAATATCGAAAGATGGATCAGAGACGGCTACAGCAAACAAGAAGCAGCCTTAAAGGCGACCCAACAGATTTCTATTTCCGTAGTAGGCTGTACGGTAACCTTAATTATCGCTTTTCTTCCTCTGGTGTTCTTGCCAGAAAGCTCGGGGGATTTTGTGCGGAGCTTACCCATGTCCGTGATCACAAGCGTTTTGGCATCTCTAGTCGTCTCCCTCACGATCATCCCTTTTCTCTCCACCTGGCTTCTTAAAAACAAAACCGAAGGGCATTCCAACAAGATGTATGATCTTTTTCAAAGAGGTATTCATGTGAGTTACGCTCCCCTACTTGAAAAAGCCTTGAAGAAGCCTGTTGCAACACTCGTTCTTGCAGGATCAATATTTTTTATCTCTTTATGTTTATTCCCAGTTATTGGGTTTAGCCTTTTTCCATCTTCGGAAAAACCACAGTTTCTGGTCAATGTCACCACTCCATTACAATCCAACTTGAGTAATACGGATACCCTCGTAAGACAAGTGGAACAGGAAGTGGGCAAGATTCCTGAGTTAAGAAATTTTGCCACCAACGTAGGAAAAGGAAATCCCCGCATTTACTACAACGAGATTCCTGAAAATGAGCGCAGTGATTATGGACAACTCTTTGTTCAACTTAAGCCCGAGACTTCTGCACCTCGAAAACTAGAAATCATCCAAACCCTTCAAGCTAGCTTCGCAAAGATTGTCGGTGCCAAAGTGGAAGTTAAGAACTTTGAACAAGGTCCCCCTGTGACTGCTCCCATCGAAATCAGGCTCGTAGGAGACAACTTGGATACACTCCGGAGCCTCGCCTCAAAAGTGGAATCGCTACTCAAGCAAACTCCTGGAACGATCTACGTCAACAACCCGGTAGCCAATTTGAAAACAGATATCCGTGTGGATATCCAAAAAGAAAAAGCACGGCAACTGGGAATCGCCACTGCCGACATCGACCAAACCGTCCGACTTGCTTTAGCAGGATTGAACATGGGTTCGTTTACCGATCCTCAAGGAAATGAGCGATCGATAGTACTCACTACCCCAAAAGAGAATCGAGCGACACTAGAATCTTTCGAACCCATTTACATCTACAACAACCAAGGAAAGGGTATCCCTCTTTCCCAAATTGCAGATCTCAAGTTTGAAAGTAGCACCCTGACCATAGACCACTACAATAAAAACCGATCCGTATCCGTATCCTCCTTTGTGGATGCCAATAACTTGACAGATCGTGTCCTGAGTGAAGTGATCGCCAAGTTGGATCAAATCCACTTGCCTGAGGGATATCAGTTGACTTTGGGTGGTGAATACGAAACCAAACAAGAATCGTTTGCAGGGTTCAACACCATCATTATCGTCACCGCATTTCTTTTCATAGCGGTACTGATTTTACTGTTCAGAACCTTCAAAAGCACGATCATTGTCCTTTCCGTAATTCCCTTGGGAATGGTAGGCGCCTTGATTGCACTTTGGATCACCGGCAATTCCCTTTCCTTCGTTGCCATCATTGGCCTCATTGCATTAGCAGGGATCGAAGTGAAAACTTCCATCTTGTTGGTGGATTTTACGAATCAGCTGCGAAAAGAAGGCGTGGACTTAGATACCGCCATCCAACAATCCGGAGAAATTCGATTCCTTCCCATAGTACTAACCACGATCACAGCCATTGGTGGCTTGATTCCTGTGGCCTTAAGTACCAATCCTCTGATATCGCCGCTCGCAATCGTGCTGATTGGTGGATTAATCAGTTCGACTATCCTATCTCGAATCGTGACACCAGTCCTTTACAAACTCCTACCTCCAAGAGTCTAGACAGTTTAACCCAAATAAAAAAAGCTTAATGGGTCAACTATTTCGTTTTATCCATCTTTACCTTATATTTCTACTCTAGTTTAACCAACCAAAAAAATAACCTCATGAAAAAATTAAGCATCCTCGTTTTCTTCTTTGCAGCGCTTCTATTTTCCTCTTCTTCCATGGCGCAAAGCACTGATTACTTTGTAGGCGAATGGAACGTACAGATTAAAGATACTCCTATGGGAACCATTTCTGTTCTACTAACCCTTGAGCGTGTAGACGGCAAATTGGTTGGAAAATTTGTAGACGCTGCATCCAGTACTGAAACAAAAATGAATGACATCACTGAAGGTGAAAATAGCATCACACTAAACTTCACTTCAGAATATGGGGACCTCTACTTCACACTTCAACGTGAAGACGATGAAAATGTCAGCGGTTCGCTGATGGACTCTTTCGCGGTCTCGGGAACTCGAGTAAAGAAATAACAAAAAGGCGGGAAATCCCGCCTTTTTTTTGGCTAAACATTCCGCAAGAAGTCCGGTTGGATACCTAAGACTCTCTCAATGAAAAGAAGAACTTTTCTTACCGGCCTAGCAGGCGTTGTACCCACATCCGCCCTGCTTTATCACCTTAGTCCAGAAGATGAGATGCCCTTGCGCTACGTAGATAACCCCAAACTCCCTTACGAAAAAAAACCAGTTGATTGGAAAGGTACCCCTCAGCGAAGTGACGGTACATTTCAAAACTTGCATCATCCCTTTGAAGCCAGCCTCTATTCCGTGCTGAAATGGAAGCTAGAAACAAATCCGCAAGCTGAGGCTAAGAAAAATGATCTTCGAAGGTTAACGGTGGAGAAGATCACGCTTCAGAATACATCCTCCCAAGATTCGCTCATTTGGCTTGGCCATGCCAGCTACCTGATTCGGTTGGCTGGAGTGACAATTTTAATTGATCCCGTTTGGCTAGAAAACTGGGCCCTAAAACGATTCAGTGAACTGCCTTTTGATCCCAATCAACTACGAGATGTAGATTACATTTTACTTTCACACGATCACCGAGACCACTGTGACGAAGCTACCCTCACCCTACTTGGGCAGTTGGTCCCCACAGCAAAAATTCTCACAGGCCTCAACATGAGTACCTTGCTACAGCCTTGGCTTCCAAAAAACACCATTCAAGAAGCTGGCTGGTATCAATCCTATAATTTAAGCCAGTCCATTCGAATTACTTTTGTACCCACTAGGCATTGGGCAAAACGAGGGCTTTTTGACACCAATCAGCGATTATGGGGTGGATTTTACTTAGAGAGCCAAGACAAATCCATCTATTTTATGGGAGATTCAGGGGTTGGCCCACATTTCAAGCAAATAGCCGAAACGCTGGGCTCTCCCGACCTAGCACTGATGGGTGTAGGTGCGTTCAAACCGGAATGGTTTATGCATCCCTCCCACACTAGTCCGAGTGATGCTGCAAAAGCCTTTCGAGAAATGGGTGCTAAGAAATTCGTTCCGATGCATTTCGGCACGTTTGACCTGGCAGATGAGCGTTTGCTTGAGCCACTTGACTGGCTTCAGGACAACCCCGCTGCTGTCAACCATGCGCTAATCGTTCCTGTTGTGGGTCGAGATCTTCTTGTGTAGTGATTTAAGTTTATTTGTGTTTACCAAGTCAAAAAAATCCAAAAACAGGAAGTTTTTACCACTTTTTCAGCTGTTGGTAGACGAGGTGCAAGGGGAATCCCATCACAGTAAAATAGGATCCTGTGATGCTACTTACCCCCACAAATCCAATCCACTCTTGAATTCCATAAGAACCCGCTTTATCGAATGGTTGGTACTGCTTGAGGTAATACCAAATCTCTTCCTCATCTAAAAATCGAAAAGTTACCTCAGTTTCATCTTCCAAAGTGATCGAATTCTTGTGATCTTTTAGCGTGACTGCGGTCATCACCGTATGTGTTGAACCAGACAAACTTTTAAGCATCTCAAATGCTTCGAGTTCATTGGAAGGCTTTCCCAATACCTTTCCCCGATCAATGACCACCGTATCGGCAGTAATCAAGATTTCATTCGCATCAAGAGGTCCTGGAAAGGCATCTGCCTTCAATTTGGAAAGGTAGGCGGCAGCATAAGCTGCAGGTAGATCCGGTGGTAGGTTTTCTTCAATGGGATGCACCCGTACCTCAAATTCAAGGCCTAATCCTCGGAGCAACTCTTGTCTTCTTGGGGAATTAGATCCCAAAATAAGCTTCTTTGAGGCAAGGTTAGCTAAAGTACTGGGCATAGTCATAGTTGAATTCTTCTTGGTTAACGGTAGCAAATAACATTCCTCCCAATGCCTTGGGATAGAAATAAGTGGATTTTTGAGGCATCACCTGCCCTGAGTTACATACTTCCATCACTTGACTCAATTGAATTTCTCGCGTAATGATGGCAAATCGGGCATTACCTGCCTGAACTTCCTGTACACATCTCGAAAAATTTCGCTCAAAAGCCAAATGTGGAGTACTTCGTTGTTCAACTGGGGATAAGCCCAAAAGTTTATCAAACACCACATCATGTAAAAGAACCAAATCCAATTGCCTTAGGACTTCAGGTAAACTTGTGGCTACTTGATCCATTTTTTCAGGCCTAAATTTGATTACATAGGCAGCATCTTCCCATACCAAGCCGAAAGAATGTTTGCGTTGAAAAGAATAGTTTGAAAGTTCGGCGGCATCACCCATGGGTCGAATCTCAAACCACTCTTCGATACCCTGAAAAAAGTGCTCCTTTGTAATTTCTTCCCCATAGTACAGCCGATGGGTAGGGAGAATTTCCAAGTGATTACCAACCACATTGGTGAAGTACATCAAATGGTAGTCTGAAGCCCTCCAACTGGAAGAAATAGTCGATTGGCTTTGCTCTTTTCGATAGGCGATAGCCGCCTCTAAGCGATGGTGCCCATCTGCCAAAATCACTTTTTTCGGAGCCAAAGTCTTCAAAAATAAATGAATGATGCTCGGATCCGTGATTCGTGCCAAAATCTCCCGAACTCCTTGGTAATCTTCCAACTCATACAAGGGTTGTTCCATTGCTTGATCCATCCAGGGTTCCAATTCCTGGCTAGGATCCTCGTATAGACCATGAGTTGGGCTAGCTTGAATCTCAGTTGCTCGGAGCAAATCTACCCGATCATTTACAGCAGATACAATCGTATTTTCATGCCTCAAGATGATTTCCTCATCCCAATCGCTTGCCTTAATTTGAGCAATAAACCCTTTTCTGCAGCGCTCCTCCTTCTCCCCTGGTAGCCGAAAATACTGAAAATACACATAGATACTAGGAAGATCATCCTGCACTAGAATTCCTTGAGACTTCCATTTTGCTAGTAATTTTTGTGCAGAAAGATGCCCTTTTTCACCCTGTGGAACTGATAGATGAATGCTATTCAGCGGATTTTGGTACAATAAATCCCGGTGTTTGGATGTCACTACATCAAAAAGTGGGGCAGTGAGTTTTTCTAAATTTTCAGCAAGGTCATTGGAATATCTCCAAGCTTTGAGCGGTAATAGTTCAGCCATCAGATCAAGCGATTGGACCAATTGGTAGTAGAACTTGCTTTAAGTGGAGTTCTAGGATTTGCTCGTTTGTCTTCTTGTTCGAAAAATTCGACCGCCAACGCAGCCAGTAGGTTTTTTTCTTCTTCTGTAAACTGCGGTTCAAGGAGTTCCGGACTAAAATACCGCTCGACAAACTTGGTGTCAAAATTACCTGAGCGAAAGGCGTCATGCTCCAGTGCAAAGCGGCAAAAATCAAGCGTGGTCTGAATCCCAGTAATGCGGTAATCATCGATCGCACGAATCATTCGATCAAGGGCTTCTTCTCGAGTAGCCCCATGAGCAATCAATTTCGCAATCATGGGATCGTAATAGATAGGGATCTCCATTCCTTCCTCAAACCCATCGTCTACTCGAATTCCCGGTCCTTGAGGGCGACGGTAGGTATGCAATCTCCCAATATCGGGAAGGAAGTTATTTTTAGGATCCTCAGCATAAACCCGGACTTCAACAGCATGTCCCTGAATGGTTAAGTCCTCCTGAGCAAAGGAAAGCGGCTTTCCTTCTGCAATCCAAATTTGCTCACGGACCAAGTCTTTTCCAGTAATCATTTCCGTGACCGGATGCTCTACCTGAAGACGAGTGTTCATTTCAAGAAAATAAAAATTGAGCTTTTCGTCCACAATAAATTCAACTGTTCCTGCACCATAGTAATTGCATGCCTTGGCCACTCCAAGTGCCGCTTCTCCCATAGCTTTTCGCATGGCTGGGCTCACGACTGCAGAAGGCGCTTCTTCAATGACCTTTTGATGTCTCCGTTGAATGGAACACTCCCGTTCAAAAAGATATACCAAGTTACCTTGCTGATCACCTAAAATCTGAATTTCAATATGGCGAGGCGAGGAAATGTACTTTTCAATAAAAACCGCTCCATCACCAAAGGAAGATATCGCCTCAGACACTGCGCGGTTCATTTGCTCATCAAACTCTGCTTCTGATTCAACGATGCGCATACCTTTTCCACCCCCACCCGCAGAAGCTTTAATTAAAATGGGATAGCCTATCTCTCTGGCTTTTGATTTGGCCACAGCCACATCAGAAATCGCTTCTTCCGTACCTGGAACAAGCGGAATATCGTAGGCTGCGACCGCCTGCTTTGCGGCAAGCTTGGAGCCCATTACTTCAATAGCTGCTGGTGATGGACCTACAAACAAAATCCCAGCTTCCTGTACTTGCTTTGCAAAAGCAGCATTCTCAGACAAAAACCCATATCCAGGGTGGATTGCATCTACGGACAATTCCTTACAAACTGCAATAATTTTATCTGCTACTAAATACGATTGATTGGAAGGTGCAGGTCCAAGGCAGCGGGCTTCATCGGCGAAGCGCACATGAGGAGAAAGTCGGTCTGCTTCTGAATAAACTGCCACAGTAGCGATGCCCATTTCCCGGGCTGTACGCATGATTCGTAGCGCTATCTCGCCACGATTGGCTACCAAAAGTTTGGTGATTTTTTTCATTGGTCCACTAAAGTTTGACTTGGGCTGCTCCGGAGAGCTAAAGCGAAATACGGAATTTATTTTGAGCTTTGATACTTACGAACTGATTTTTGCTTCCAAGTAAGGAAAGTCTTATTTTTGGCTGTTTTAAAAAACGAACCCCTTTCCTCGAACACTCTAAATTCTTACGACATTGGATTTATTTGCAAAGTTAAAAACGAATATGGGCCCTTTGGGCAAACACTCTGAGTTTGCAGACGGCTATTGGTCATTTCCTAAACTAGAGGGCGAAATCGCTCCCAGAATGATGTTTAAAGGGAAAGAAGTGCTTACCTGGAGCTTAAATAATTACCTAGGCTTAGCAAATCATCCCGAGATCCGAAAGGCAGATGCGGATGCAGCCGCCAAATGGGGTGCTGCCTATCCAATGGGCGCTCGAATGATGTCTGGTCAAACCGATCTACACGAGCAATTGGAAGACGAGCTAGCTGCCTTCGTGGGCAAAGAAAAATCCTACCTTCTCAATTACGGTTACCAAGGGATTATGTCAGTGATTGACGCCCTATTGGATAGAAAAGACGTAGTCGTATACGACTCAGAATGCCATGCTTGTATCATTGATGCCTTGCGTATGCATTTGGGCAAGCGTTATGTATTCCCACACAACGACATTGAAAGTTGTGAGAAACAACTTCAGCGTGCGACCAAATTGGCAGAAGAAACCGGTGGAGGCATCTTGTTGATTACCGAAGGGGTATTCGGTATGACCGGTGACCAAGGTAAGTTGAAAGAAATCGTTGAACTGAAAAAGAAATTTGATTTCCGCTTATTGGTCGATGATGCACATGGTTTTGGAACGATGGGTAAAACTGGAGCTGGTACAGGAGAAGAGCAAGGGGTACAAGATCAAATTGATTTGTACTTCTCTACTTTCGCCAAGTCCATGGCTTCTATTGGCGCCTTCATCGCTGCTGATGCAGATGTGATCTTATTTTTGAGATACAACATGCGTTCTCAAATCTTCGCCAAGTCCTTACCCATGCTTTTGGTGGAAGGTGCGCTCAAGCGCTTGGATATGCTACGCAGCCAGCCAGAATTGAAGGACAACCTTTGGAATATTGTATATGCACTTCGCAAAGGATTGGTTGAAAATGGATTCAGCACCGGAAAATCCAATTCACCCGTTACTCCAGTTGTCTTAAATGGCACCGTAGGAGAAGCAGCCGCACTTTCCATGGACCTTCGGGAGAATTTCGGCATCTTCTGCTCCGTAGTAATTTACCCTGTAATCCCTAAAGGCATGATTATCTTGAGGTTAATCCCTACAGCAGTTCATACTTTGGATGATGTAAACATCACTGTAAAAGCTTTTGCCGCAGTAAAAGACAAGCTCACTTCTGGTGTTTACAAGAATTCAGCCATCGCACTTTCTTTTGGCGAATAAAAAAAAAGTAAAAAAAAGCGCCTTAGAATTGAAATAGAAAGTATTTGGCCTATATTAGACCCTTATAAACTTATCATCAACCCTAAAAAACTTTTACTATGAGCAAATTTAGCGAAGTAAAAAATCTAGTAATGAGCTTGGAAGCTGACTTCGAAAAGTTCTACGACAAAGGAAATCAAGCTGCTGGTACCCGTGTTAGAAAAGGTATGCAGGATTTGAAAAACCTAGCGCAAGCTATCCGTACTGAAGTACAGGACAAGAAGAACGCTGGTTGATTCTAATAAAAAAAGGTGGTCAACCCACCTTTTTTTATTTAAATAACTAAAAGTGGAGCCTAAAACTCCACTTTATTATTTTCTACCTGTACATCTGCCATACGCTTGCTCGGGTCAATCTCTACTGACTTAATGGTATCCATCGCATTTTTGATTTGGATAGTCTGCGTAGGATGTGTCCAAGCCCAATCCTGACTCAATACCAGTTTAGGTGCACCTGATTCCGCTTTTTTATCGCCACGCATCATTTCCAAGGGTAAGTATACCAACTCTTTGCTTCCATCCTTGTAGGTAATCACCAAATCCACCGGCATAGGCATTGCTCCTACTCGTTCCAAAGTGATGGAGGTCCCCTCTTCCGAGGCCTTCACTTCTTTGACTGCATAATCAATGGTCTTGGTGGAATTCACGAAGTACTCCTTGTACCAGTCCAGCTCCAAGCCACTTTCTTTTTCCATCACCCGAACCAAGTCATTGACATTGGGATGTTTAAACTTCCAGGTATTCCAGTACCGTAGGATTCCACGATCACGAACATCTTCTCCAATCACATAGCCCAACTGAGCCAAGAAAACAGCTCCTTTGCTGTAGGCAGCTGCACTGTATGCAGAATTAGTCTGGTAGTGATCTGCATGGGTAGACATGGGCTCTTCCAATCCTGACTTCACCAAACGGTAATACCCACCATAAGAACTACGCTGCGGGGCTGGATTGGGCTGAAAAATCGATGCCATCGCCAAATTCGACGCATAGGAGGTAAAACCTTCATCCATCCATGGGTACAAAGATTCGTTGGAAGCCAAAACCCCATGAAACCAGCTATGTGCCAATTCGTGTACCATCACTCCTACCAAACTAGGTAAAGAACGCTCCCCAGTAATCAAGGTAGACATGGCATATTCCATTCCTCCATCTCCTCCTTGAACTACAGAAAATTGCTTGTAAGGGTATTGTCCAAATTTTTGTGACAAGTAATCAATCGCCTTGGGAGTAAACTCCTTCAGCTTTTCCCAGTTTTCTGTGGTCTTCTCCCCAGGAATGTAGAAATGGTGTACGGTGATCCCATTTGCCATCTGCACCTTGTCATGCTTGTACTTGTTGTCCGCTGCCCACATAAAGTCATGGACCTGAGGTGCTACAAAGTGCCAAGTCAATGTTTTTCCCTTAGGCTCGGATACTTTTACGCCTTCATCCTGGTAACCATGTCCTATCTGGTTTGGATTTTGAAGGTATCCTGTACCTCCTAAAGTATAGGTTTTATCAATGGTGATTTTCACGTCAAAATCTCCCCAAATCCCGTAAAATTCTCTTCCTACATACGGATTGGCATGCCATCCTTGCTCATCGTAATTGGCCATCTTGGGGTACCATTGCGACATGGAATAGCGAACTCCCTCTTCGGAATCTCGACCGGATCTTCTCACTTGAAGCGGAACCTGTCCTTCAAAGGCCATTTCAAACTTCACGGTGGAATTGGGCAGGATGGGTTGATCCAAATCCACCTCTAATACAGTCCCCACCTCTGTGAAGCGTACTGGCTTGCCGTTCAT